>NZ_JAXMNS010000136.1:0-8682 GCF_034670285.1 Nocardioides sp.
CGCCGAGGTCCTCTCCGAGCAGCTGCGCTCCGACGCCGGACGCCCCCTGGTGACCTTCTACGACGACGCCACCGGCGAGCGGGTCGAGCTGTCGGTGACGACCTACGCCAACTGGGTGGCCAAGGCCGCCTCGCTGCTGGTCGACGAGCTCGGTCTCGAGCGGGGAGACCGGCTGCAGGTCGACCTGCCGGCGCACTGGCTCAGCACCGTCTTCGTGGGCGCCGCGTGGACCGCGGGCCTGGTCGTCGCCGACCACTCCCCCGACGCCGTGGTGTGCGGGCCGGACGGCGTGGAGACCTGGGCGCCGCGCGCTCAGGACCTGCCGGTGCTGGCGTGTGCGCTGCTGCCGATGGGCGTGCGCTTCGCCGAGGCGGTCCCTGTCGGCGTCCACGACGTGGGGGTGGAGATCTGGGGCCAGCCCGATGCCTTCACGCCCTGGGACGCCCCGACCGGTGACGACCTCGCCACCGACCTGGACGGCGTCCTCACGTCTCAGCAGGAGCTGTGGAGTGCGGCCGCCGCCGGGACTCTCGTCACCGACGGCGGCCGTCTCCTGTCGGAGGCGAACCCGGCTTCCCCACCGGGGATCGCCACCTTCGTCGAGCCACTGCAGCGCGGCGGCTCGCTTGTCCTGGTCACTCGGGCCGGACGGGAACGGCTAGAGACGATCTACGTCTCCGAGCGCGCGACCGCCCGCTTCCCTGCCTGAGGACCAGACATCTTGAGTTGTCTCGACTGTCGACCGGGGTCGATCACTCGACCATGTTGTAAGCCTTGAAGCCCCCGCCGAGCAGGATCGGTTCACCGATGGACTTGTTGCGTCCCTCGATCAGGTAGAGCTGGCCGCTGTCCTTGGCCCGCACCACCAGGTCGGGGTGACCCTTGAGGCCGACGTCGCTGATCCCGACGATCCAGTCGTAGGGCGAGACGTCGATCGAGAGCTGCTTGGAGCCGGTGAAGCCACCCGGACCGTTGCCCATGTAGAGCGACAACGTGCGTCCGCGCCGCACCAGCGTGTCGGGGGCGCCGCCCCGGTCCCAGCGACCCACGCCGACCTGCTTGCTGCCCTTGATCCGGCTGTAGGCGACGTACGGCGTGCCGACCCCGTCGGTGCCGCGACCGGGATAGATCATCATCGGTCGACCCTTGTTGGGCTGTCCCATCAGGTCCGGGAACCCGTCACCGGTCATGTCGCCGACCGCGGCGAGCAGCTTGACGCCGCCGAAGCCCTCGGCCAGGGGCTTTACCGGACCGAAGCGACCCTTGCCGAGCCCGAGACGCAACGAGAGCCGCCCGGTCTGCCCGGCCCGCGTGATGATGTCGGCGTGGCCGTCGCGGTTCCAGTCGCCCGCGTTGAGGATGCGGGTGGCGCGGTTCAGCACGATCGCCAGGGCGATCGGCTTGCCGGTCTTGTAGGCGCCGCTCTTGGACGTCTTGATAGGGATCAGCATCGCGCGGTTGTCGCTCGCCCGGCGCACGATGATGTCGGGGTGACTGTCGGCCGCCACGTTCGACTCGAGCTGACGCCCGGAGAAGCCGACCTGGGCCTGCTTGGCCAAGGTGCGGATGTCGCCGAGCCGGTCGTAGAGGAACGCGCCCGGGCAGGCGGTCGATCCCGCGTCACGGTGTCCGTTGATGGCCGGGAACGTCTTGGAGGTGACGTACTGGCGCATCGAGCCGGCCTTGACGCCGTGCAGCGACAGCTTCCACGCGAAGACGGCGCCGTAGGCCTCGATCATCGCCTGCGAGGGCGCGACCTCCTCGAAGTTGCCGATCGCGCTCATCGCGAAGGAGTCGTCGTTGTAGCCGAGCGTGTGGGCACCCACGACCGGTCGGTCGACGCCGCCGGCACGGCCTTCCCAGACTCGGCCGAAGCGGTCGACGAGGAAGTTGTAACCGACGTCGCTCCAGCCACGTGACTGCGTGTGGTAGGCGTAGATGCCGCGCAGGATGGCGGGCACGTCGCGCTTCTTGTAGGCGTTCGCGTTGACCGTGTGGTGCACGAAGCCGGCGTGGATCTCGAAGTAGCGCAGCGAGCTGGGGTCGCGCAGCGACTCGTTGGCGCCCCACTGCGATCGGCTGAAGATCTGGGGCTTCGGCGTGTACGACGCGGCCGCGAGGCCGAGCTCGCCGTCCTCCCCCTCGGTCGCAGTGGTCTCGTCGGTCCCGTCGGGAGCCGGCGTCGGCTCGGGAGCAGGTGTCGGCGCCGGTGCAGGCGTCGGAGCGGTGGTCGGGGTGGGCGACGGAGTGGCCGCGCTGCGGGGCAGGGCCGCGGTGTCGATCTCGGCGCGCTCGCGCTCGGTCGAGGTCGCTGCGCCCGGGTCGATCACGGCGAGCCTGAGGTCGGCCGGCGCGGCACCCTGGGTGTCGACGCGCACCTGCACCTCGTCGACCTCGCCGACGAGGAGCTCGTCGGTGCCGGGCCGTGACGTCGACGCCTCCGGGCTGTCGGGGTCCGGACCGTGCTCGTCGCTGTAGTGCGCCTCGCCCCAGGGCGACCAGACGCCGGCGTCCTTGGTGCGGACCTGCACGTCGATCTCGCCCTCGACGAGCACCGGGTTGGTGGCGCCACCCGACCAGGTCACGCCCACGGCGCCGTAGCCGGTGACGGGCTGCGGGTCGCTGATCAGCACGTCGGTGCCGCTCGTCGTACGACGGCTGGTGACGGCCAGGGCATCGGCCCGCATGCGCGCACCGAGGGGCGCGGTCAACGAGTACTCCGAGACGACGGCGTCGGTCACCGCGGTCGGCACGTCGGCCTTGAGGGTCGTGGCCTTCGCGTAGGCGGCCATCGACACCGCGGGCAGGCCGGAGGCCGTCTGCTCGGTGCCGGCAGCAGCGCTCGCGGACCCCGAGGGGTCACGCGGCACCAGCTCGAGGCTGATCACGTTGGCGGCCGGGGTGAGGGCTGCGCAGATGACGCCGATGACCAGCAGTTGCTGGCAGGCGGTCACGAAACGGGGGTGGCGAGGGGACATCAGTATTTTCTCCTGTGCGGCGGGGAAGAGTCACACAAGACGCAACTGTCACACCCGTAACAGGCCCCTGGGAAGGGGTGGTGAGTAACTACAACGTTGTAATTACCAGTCGACACGCCGATGAAATCCAGATTTGTCAACCTGACGCGGCCCCAGGACACCACGAGACGCAGTCCACCGTCGCGAGACGCCAAAAACACAGGCAGCCCCGAACCAGTCGGGGCTGCCTGTGGTGGAGCGATCAGATGTCGGCGCCGAGCTCCTCGTCGGAGTCGAAGTGCTCCTCGTTCTCCGGGCGCTCGTCGTCGTACTTGAGGACCTTGATCCCCTCCTGCACGTCGCCGTCGAAGACCAGCCGGCCCTTGTCGAGGATCAGCACGCGGTTGCACATGCGCTTGACGGAGCCGCCGGCGTGCGAGACGTAGAAGAGGGTGCGACCGGAGTCGCGGACCTCCTCCATCCGTTCGAGGCACTTCTTCTTGAAGGGCTTGTCACCGACCGCGAGCACCTCGTCGGCGAGGAAGATCTCGGAGTCGACGTGGATGGCCACCGCGAAGCCGAGGCGGGCCGACTGACCCGAGGAGTAGTGCCCGACCTCGGTCTGGAGGAACTTGGTCGGGATCTCGGCGAAGTCGACGATCGCGTCGTACTTGCGACGGATCTCCGCCTCCGACATGCCGAGGATGGCGGCGTTGAGCATGATGTTCTCCTTGCCGCTCAGCTGCGGGTGGAAGCCCGCGCCGGTGGCGATGAGACCCGCGATCCGACCACGCGTGCGCACGGTGCCCTGGTCGGGCCGCATCACGCCGTTGATCATCTTGAGCAGGGTGCTCTTGCCCGAGCCGTTGAGGCCCATCAGACCGATGGACTCCCCCTGACTGACGGTGAAGGAGACGTCGTCGACGGCCGAGAAGCTCTCCTTGGTGCGCTTGCCCTTCGCCAGTGCGACCGTGACCTGCTTGAAGGTCCGGTGGTAGCGGAGGGTGAAGTCCTTGGTGACGTTCTCTACCCGGATGGACTCGGCCATCAGATGCGCTCCGGAATCTGCTTCTCGAACTTGCTGAACACCAGCTGGGCCACCAGGAGCAGCACCAGCGAGACACCGATCATGATCCCGCCGAGGGCGAAGAGGTTGTCGGGCAACCGGCCCACCTGCTCCTCCTCGCTCAGCGTCGGGATCCAGAAGGCGCTCTGGAAGAGCATCACGGCATCCGCAATCGGGTTGAGGATGTAGTAGGGCGTCGCGGCACCGAACCGCTCCCCCACCATCTCGTAGCTGTAGATCATCGGGACGCCGAAGCGCACGAAGTTGGTGAGGATGTTGACGAAGCTCGAGAAGTCGCGGAACAGCACGTTCGCCGAGCTGAACAGCAGCGCCATCGCCGTGCCGAGGATCATGATCATCGTCAGGGCCATCACCACTGCGGCGAGCGCGGTGAACGACGGCACCCACCCCATGAAGAGCACGGCCACGATCAGGATCACCAGCTGCGGGAACACGTGGTAGAGCGAGACGAGCATCGAGGCGACCGGGAACATCTCGGCCGGCACGGCCATCTTCTTGACGATCGCCTTGTTGCGCACGATCGAGCGCGTGCCGGCGTTGAAGGTCTCGGTGAAGAAGTGGACCACGATGATCGCCGAGAAGATGTGGATCGGGAAGTTCGGGATCGAGTCGTGGAGCTGGAAGATCACGCCGATGATCGCGAAGTAGATGAAGAATTGCGACAGCGGGTTGATGTAGCTCCAGATCAGCCCCAGGAACGACCCCGAGTAGCGCGCACTGATCTCGCGCCGCACCAGCAGCTTGAGCAGGTAGCGGCGCCGGAAGACCTCGATGAGCCCACGGTTGGGCGCGGGGTTGTCCCAGGGACGGTCCTCCCCCAGGTCGCCCGAGTCACCCAGCGGCGCCACCACGGCGCCACCGTCGGCCCGGAGGCTGTCAGTCATCGCCCTCACCAGCATCGGTGGTCCACGGTGCAAAGGTCTCGTCCCAGGCCTCGGGCGAGGTGATCTCCCCCAGCTTGGAGCGGTACTCCTCGGCCAGGCGCGGCCACTCCCGCTTGAGCCGCTCGTGGATCTCGAGGGTCTGCTTCATCATCGTGCGGAACTTCTCGGGGTCACGGCGGTAGAGCGCGGCAGACGTGCCGTCGGCCATCGAGACGACCGCGGAGTCGTAGACCGCCAGGCGCCACCACTTGGCGTCCATGGCCCGCACCTCGGCCTCGGGGAAGTCGCGCGAGAGCTCGCGGGGCTTCTTCAGCTGGCGCAGCGGCTGCACCGCAGCGGTGATCAGGCCGCTCACCCGGCCCGGGTCGCGCACGCCGTCACGTCCCTTGCGGGGCGGCTTGGTGCGTCGTACGGCGGGGAAGGCGTCGCGGTCGGCCTCGAGCACGGCGTCGGTGTGCTGCTTGCGCATCGCGTTGATCTCGGGGAGACGCTTCGCCAGGCTCTTGTGCAGCGCGTCGGGGCCCTCGAGCACGTCGAGGAGCGCCTGGTGGCGCAGCTCGACGGTGGAGTACTGCATCGAGACGAGGTGCGAGATCTGGTGGTTGCGGCTCTCGCGGATCATCCGACCGCCCTTGGAGTAGGGCGAGTGCAGCAGCGCGGCGATGAAGCGGTTGCGCTGGTGGAAGTAGGACTGCCAGTCGAGACCGTCGTTCTTGTCGCTCCACGGCACGTGCCACACCGCGGCGCCGGGGAAGCTGACGGTCGGGTAGCCGGCCGCCTTGGCGCGCAGGCCGAACTCGGAGTCGTCCCACTTGATGAAGACCGGGAGCGAGAGCCCGACGTCCTCGAGCACCACGCGCGGGATCAAGCACATGAACCAGCCGTTGAAGTCGACGTCGATGCGCTTGTGCAGCCAGTGCGAGGAGCGCAAGTTGCGCGCCGAGAGGTCCCAGTCGGAGTGCGTCCCGGGGACCGACTGCCACCAGAAGAACCAGGGCTGGACGATCTCACCGAAGCTGTGCAGCCGCGAACGGGAGTAGATCGAGAACATGTGACCGCCGACGATCGTGGGCCGGCGCGAGAGGTCGCCGAACGTGACCGCACGGATGATGCCCTCGGGCTCGCAGACGACGTCGTCGTCCATCATCAGGGCGTACGTCGCGGTGCCCTTGCGCACCGACTCCAGCTGCCCGCGGGCGTAGCCGCCCGAGCCACCGAGGTTGCCCTGCTTGATGACGCGCAGCTTGTCGCCGAGCGCCGCCTCGGCTGCCGGGAAGAACTCGGAGTCGGTGACCAGCTTGGTGCCCTGCTCCATCACCATGACGCTGTCGAGGAAGGGTGCGAGGTCCTCGTCGTCGCCCATCTGACCGAGCAGCTCGGCGCAGAAGTCGGGGCGGTTCATCGTGGTGATGCAGATGTCGGCGGTGCCGTGCTCGGCGCGGTCCTCGGGGACCTCGGCGCTCCACTCGGCCCACTCGACGACGACGTCCTCGTCACCGGCGACGACGTCGTACCAGTACCACCCGCCGTCGACGAAGGGCTTGAGGCTCAGGTCGAAGGTGAACGTCACCGGGTCGTGCGTCTCGGCGATGGCCGCGTCGACGCGCTGCGAGTTGCCGCGCGCCATCGACTTGTAGACCATCACGTGCGCCCCGCGCCCGCTCACGGTGATCGTGAGCCGGATCGACTGCACGACGGTCCACCGGCGCCAGTAGCTGGCCGGGAAGGCGTTGAAGTAGGTCGCGAACGAGATCCGGTCGCCCGACTTGATCCGCAGCGCGGTGCGCGACTCGATCTGGTCGGGGTGGATCGAGCGGCCGCCCGAGGTGGCCGCGCGAGCCGCTGCCCCCTGGAGGTCGCGAGCGACCTTGCTGAGCGCCGAGTCACCGGCGTCGACCTCGACCTGGCTGTGGTCGGTGTCGACGTAGAGCGCCAGGACGTCGAAGTCGCGGTCCTGCGGCAGGATCTGGCGCTGCAGCAGTCGGCGCGCGGTGCCCGGGGTCGGGACGGAGGACGAGGCGGCCTCGGTCACGGTCGCGGTGTCGGAGGCCCCGCTGTCGGAAGGGCTGTCGGAGGGGCTGTCGGACGAGTTGCCGGGGGTGGTGTCGGTCTGGGTGCTCATCGGGCGTCATCTCCGCTCGTCAGCGGCACGTCGTCGACGAAGTGCGGCTTCAGCTTGTTCTCGAACATCGACAGCGCCGAGCCGATGGCCATGTGCATGTCGAGGTACTGGTAGGTGCCGAGCCTGCCACCCATGAGCACCTGGTGCTCGGCGGCTTCCTTCTTGGCCAGCTCACGGTAGGCGAGCAGCTTGGCGCGGTCCTCGGCGGTGTTGATCGGGTAGTACGGCTCGTCGTCGTCCTCGGCGAAGCGGCTGTACTCGTGCACCACGATCGTCTTGCCCGGCAGGTAGGTGCGCTCGGGGTGCAGGTGCTTGAACTCCAGGATGCGGGTCCACGGGACGTCCTGGTCGTTGTAGTTGACCACGCCGGTGCCCTGGAAGTCGTCGACGTCGACCGTCTCGGCCTCCAGGTCGACGGTGCGCCACGAGAGCCGGCCCTCGCTGTGGTCGAAGTACTCGTCGAGGGGGCCGGTGTAGACGACCGGCACCTTGCCGCGGAACTCGTCCATCAGACCGTTGGACCGGTCGAGGAAGTCGGTGTCGACGATGACCTCGATGTTCTCGTGGTCGGCCATCCGCTCGAGCCACGCGGTGTAGCCGTCGACCGGCAGGCCCTCGTAGGTGTCGTTGAAGTAGCGGTTGTCGAAGGTGTAGCGCACCGGGAGGCGGGTGATGATGTCCGCGCTCAGCTCGGTGGGATCGGTCTGCCACTGCTTGGCGGTGTAGCCCTTGACGAACGCCTCGTAGAGCGGGCGGCCGATCAGGCTGATCGCCTTCTCCTCGAGGTTCGAGGCATCAGCGGTCGCGATCTCGCTGGACTGCTCGGCGATGAGCGCCCGGGCCTCGTCGGGGGTGTGGGAGCGCCCGAAGAACTGGTTGATGAGCCCGAGGTTCATCGGGAACGAGTAGACCTGGTCCTTGACCTTGGCGAAGACCCGGTGCTGGTAGCCGGTGAAGTCGGTGAACTTCGTGACGTAGTCCCACACCTTCTTGTTGGAGGTGTGGAACAGGTGGGTGCCGTACTTGTGCACCTCGATCCCCGTCTCGGGGTCCTTCTCGGAGTAGGCGTTGCCACCGAGGTGGTAGCGCCGCTCGACGACGAGGACCTTCAGTCCGAGCTCGGTCGCGCACCGCTCGGCGATCGTCAGGCCGAAGAAGCCCGAGCCGACGACGACCAGGTCGGGGCGCTCGATCCGGCGCGCGGTGGGCACCTCGGTGGACACGGGGGCAGACTCAGGGGCAGACACGTTGGGTGAGTCTACGGATTCCGAGGTGCTGCACCCACTCGACACCACGCGGAAGCCACGTCGATCTCATCACGTGCTCCCCACCTGCTCCCCACATGTTCCCCCGCGCGCCCGCCCCACGTGATGCGGCGGACGAGCAGGACACGTCTTACAGTGGCCTGATGCACGAGACTGGATCGGTACGCTCCTTGGTCGAGCGAAACTTCGGAGCGGCCTGGATCACCGGCATCGCCATGGTCGTCGCCACGATCGTCTTCGCCGCCATCGGCGAGCTGCCCGTGCACGACCCCGACAGCCTGATCCCCGGCTACATCCGCTTTCCCGCCATCGTCCTGGGCGCGATCGCCCTCGACGTCGTGCCGCGGGTCCTGTAGATCGGAAGAGC
>NZ_JAXMNS010000137.1:0-8670 GCF_034670285.1 Nocardioides sp.
GTAGAGCCTGAAGGTCACCGGTGAAGTCTAGGGCCGCGCGTCGTTCGCGCCGAGTCGGCGCGTCTTCGCGCCGACTCGGCGCAGATGACGGGACGGATGAGAGCAGTGAGAAGGGTGGGACAGATGTGTCGAAGGTGACGTACCGTGGCGCGGTGCGCCTTCCCCGACGACACGTGCCCCCGCTCGTGCTCACTCTCCTGCTGTCCAGTTGCTACGTTGCCGCGGTGACGCCAGTGAGCCCCGCGACCGCGGCGGAACCCTCCGAGCGGCGGGCCGACACGCGCCAGGTCCACTACCACCAGTTTGACTCCGGCGCCGAGCTGCGTCAGGGCCGCGCGAAGGGCACCAAGGTCGCCCGCGGACGGATCCGCTTCGGCAGCCCCGCCGCCACCCGCACCCTGGGCGGCACCGCCTACGAGCAGGCCGTGTGGACCTCCCCGTGGGTCGACCCGGGCTTCTCCTTCACCGAGCTGATCCCGTCGTGGTCGGCCATCACCCCGGGCAACAGCTTCGTCGAGATCCGGGTACGCGGCCGCGACGCCTCCGGGAAGCGCTCCAGCTGGGACCTCATGGGCCGCTGGGCCAAGACGGACCGGCACCTGAAGCGCTCGACCTTCGGCAGCCAGGCCGACGACCTCGCAAACGTCAACGTCGACACCTGGCGCGCGCCGGGCGGACTCTCGACCTACCAGCTCAAGGTGACGCTGGCCCGCAAGGCCGGCACGTCCCGCAACCCCGGCGTCGACACCATCGGCGCGGTCGCCTCGAGCCTGCCCGGCGACGCCGGCACGACGTCCAAGCCCGGCCCGGGCCGCGGCATCGTGCTCGACGTGCCGCAGTTCTCGCAGATGGTGCACGGCGGCGAGTTCCCCGAGTACAACGGCGGCGGCGAGGCCTGGTGCTCGCCGACCTCGACCTCGATGGTGCTCGGCTACTACGACGCCCTCCCCGGCCCGCGCGCCTACTCCTGGGTGCCCGAGGACTATCCGGACCCGTGGGTGGCCTACGCGGCTCGCTACACCTTCGACCACACCTACGACGGCGCCGGCAACTGGCCCTTCAACACCGCCTACGCCGCGAGCCGGGTGGGCAAGGCCTTCGTGACCCGGCTGCGTTCGCTGCGCGAGGCCGAGCGGTTCATCGCTGCCGGCATCCCGCTGATCGCCTCGATCTCCTTCGGGAGCGGCGAGATGACCGGCGCCCCGATCTCCTCGACCGCCGGACACCTGCTGGTCATCGTCGGCTTCACCGAGGACGGCGACGTCGTCGTCAACGACCCCGCGGGCAAGAACAACAGCGCCGTACGACGCACCTACGACCGCGCGCAGTTCGAGCGGGCGTGGCTGCCCCGCTCGGGCGGCCTGGTCTACGTCATCCGCGACTCCGCGCACCCGCTGCCGAAGGGCAACCAGACCAACTGGTGACCCCCGGCGACTTGCTACGACCTGCGGCGACCTGCTGCGGCGTCGTCAGACGCCGTAGCCGCCGTCGACGTCCAGCTTCTGCCCGCTGACGAAGCCGGCGCGGTCGCTGGCGAGGAAGCAGACCGCCTCGGCGACGTCCTCGGCCACGCCGAACCGGCGTAGCGGGATGTGGCCGCGCGTGACCTCGAGGTCTGAGTCGGACAGGTCGCCGGCAGCGATGAGTCGCTCGGCCATCCCGTCGGTGAGCATCCCGGGACCGACGGCGTTGACCCGCACGCCGAAGCGGCCCTCCTCGGCGGCCAGGCCGCGCACCATCGCCTCGACGGCTGCCTTCGGTGCCGACGACAGGCCGTCGCGCACCGGGAAGCGCGTGGTGGCAGCGGTCGTCACCGCCACGACGGAGCCGCGCGACTCCCGCAGGTGCGGCAACGCCGCATGGACGACGGCGAAGAAGGCGGCCGCGTCGCCGGCCAGCTGCGCCGCCATCGCCGCCGGGTCGACCCGCGAGAGGTGCACCATCGGCACGTGCGGGCCCGCGGCGTGCACCAGCGTGTGCAGCCCACCGGTCGCCGCGGCGATCCGCGCGATGACGGCCGGAACCGACGCGAGGTCGTCGAGGTCGAGTCGGTGAGCCCCGGCGGAGTGCTCCCCCGCCGCCGGCGCCGTACGGCGATAGGTCACCGCCACGCGTGCGCCTCGGGCGGCGAGCAGGGCTGCGACCGGTGCGCCGAGCCCACCGTTGCCGCCGACCACGAGGGCTGCGCCCGGACGGTCGGCGAAGTCCTGCGACAAGTCGTGCGCTGCGGCGTTCACGCCTCGGATGGTGCCACGCGGCGACGGCGCCCGGGGCCCGCGCAGACCAGCTGAGACCGGCCGGATCAGCCGACCGTGAACTCGACCTCGTGCCAGCCGGTGGCACCGTCGGGCAGCACGTCGGCGACGGCGCCGGTCTGCACCTCGCCGTCCTTGCTGATGGCGCGCACGCGCGCGCGGTGTCGACCACGCTCGAGCGGCACCGTGGCGCGCCACTGGGTCCAGGAGTCGTCGGTGGGGGTGCCGGCCAGCTCGGCCGCGGTCCAGGCCCCGCCGTCCACGGCGACCTCGACGCCCTCGATGCCGGTGTGCTGGTCCCAGGCGGCCCCGGCGATCACGACGCCGCCGTCGACCTCTTGGACCGTGGCGCCGTTGGCGGGCACGTCGATGCGCGAGGCCATCTTGACCGGGCCGAGCTCGCCCCAGCCGCGCTGGGTCCAGAACGCGTCGACGGCGTCGAATCGGGTGACCTCCATGTCGACGACCCACTTGGTGGCCGAGACGTAGCCGTAGAGCCCCGGGACGATCGTGCGCACCGGGAAGCCGTGCTCGACGGGGAGCGGCTCGCCGTTCATGTAGAGCGCGAGCATCGCGTTGCGTCCGTCCATCACGGTCTCGACCGGCGTCGCGCAGTTCCAGCCGTCGTCCGAGGTCTGCAGGATGGCGTCGGCACCGGCCTGGATACCGGCCTCGGCCAGGATCGGGGCCAGGGCCACACCGCTCCACCAGGCGTTGCCGACCAGGTCGCCGCCGACGGTGTTGGAGACGCAGTTCAACGTCACCCAGCCTTCCAGCAGCTCGCGCTGCAGGAGATCGTCGTAGGTCAGGACGAGCTCGTTGTCGACCATGCCGTGGATGCGCAGGCTCCACTGGGACGGCGTGATTGCCGGCTTCGAGAAGGCCGTGTCGATCAGGTAGAAGCGGTCGGACGGCGTCACCCACGAGGCCACGCCGTCGACCCCGATCGACACGTCGGCCGGCACCTGGGGCTGCGTCACCAGCAAGCCCTTGCCGCTGCCGGCAAGCCCGCGCCGGGCCTCCTCGACCGCCCGTCGCGAACCGCCACGGACGTTGCCGACCACCGAGGCGAGCGCCGCCACCCCGAGCACGGCTGCGGTCGTCCCGAGAAAGCTGCGCCGGGTGCGCGCGTACGGCTGGGCGAAGCGCTGCGGGTCGGTGACCGCCTCGAAGGCCCGGAGCCGGTCGGCGAGCAACGACAGCGCCACGACCATCACGCCGAACCCGAGGAGCACCGGGATCACGTCGGTGACCTGCGACTCGGATGCCGAGAGGGCGGCGAGGGCGCCGATCAATGCGACGGCGGCAAAGCCGGCCACTGCCGGCCACCAGCGCTCGCGGGCGAGCAGGCCGACCCCGGCGAAGGCGAGGACCAGCAGGACGTAGATGCCCACGACCAGCGCGGGCTTCTCGGCGGTGCCGAGGTCGCGGTTGTTGGCAGCGGCCGCCGGGGCGAGCTCGACGACCAGCTCGGCGACCGCGCTGACCGGGGTCAGCCGGAGATTCATCAGGGCGGACACCAGGTAGCCGACAGCAAGGCCCACCAGACCGGCGGCGACGCCGGAGAGGGCCCACCACGACGCAGACTTCTTCATGACACCCATGGTGCCTCGGGCATGATGCCCGAATGGGTCCCTCAGTTCTTACGGTTGGCGAACCAAACCTGCCCCGCACCGGGATCGGTGTCGACGTGCACCGCCTCGTGGACGGCGTCCCGATGCACCTCGCGGGCCTCTCCTGGCCCGACGAGCCGGCCGGTCTCGAGGGTCACTCCGACGCCGACGTCGCCGCCCACGCGGCCTGCGACGCGCTCTTCTCGGCGGCCGGCATCGGCGACCTGGGGTCTCACTTCGGCACCTCCGAGCCGCAGTGGTCGGGCGCGTCCGGAGCCACCCTGCTGGCCGAGACCGCCCGCCGGGTGCGCGAGGCCGGCTTCGAGATCGGCAACGTCGCTGTGCAGGTCATCGGCAACCGACCGCGCCTGGGCCCGCGCCGGGCCGAGGCCGAGGCCGCGCTCTCGGCCGCCGTCGGCGCTCCGGTGAGCGTGAGCGCCACCACCACCGACGGGCTCGGGCTCACGGGTCGCGGCGACGGGGTCGCGGCGATGGCCACCGCCCTCGTGGTCGCCCGCCGCCCGACCCAGTGACCTTCGGAGCCCAGCAGCCCTAGGCGACGGCGGTCTTGCGATTCCCGACCATCACGACGCCCTCGACCACCTTCACCTCGTAGACCGGCACCGAGACGTGGTGGTCCTCGAGGCACCGTCCGTTGCGCAGGTCGAAGGCATGCTTGTGCAGCGGCGAGGCCACGAACGGCACGCCGCCCCGCACCCCGACGATGCCCCGCGCGATCATCGACGTCTTCGAGAAGGGGTCGTGGTTGCCGAGCACGTAGACGGTGTCGTCCTGGCCGCGGAAGATCGCCAGCGCGTGGCCGTGCACCAACGCCGTCGCGCCTCGCTCGACCTCGAGGTCGGCCATCTTGCACACAGGACGCCAGTTCTCGGGCTCCTCCGAGCGAGAGCTGTGCGTTGCCATGTCAAGCAAGTTAGATCGAGGCAACACACATCGCGGTTACGCCGTGTTACGGCTGTGAAAACGAAGGCGGCTGCGATGATCGCCCGGTGCCTGCAGCCGTCGTGATCCTCGCCGCCGGCTCCGGCACGCGCGTCGGGGCCGGGGTCAACAAGGTCCTGCTGCCCGTGGACGGCGCCAGCGTGCTGGCCCACTCGTTGCGCACCGCGCTCGCGGTGGACGACGTCGCCCGGCTCGTGGTGGTCGTGCGACCCGGCGACGAGCCCACGGTCGCCGCCGAGATCGAGCCCCTGCTCGGCGCCCGCGAGGTGCTGATGGTGGCCGGCGGCGCCGATCGGCACGCCTCCGAGTGGGCTGCGCTCCAGGCCTTGCGGCCCGCCATCCGTGACGGACTGATCGACGTCGTCGCCATCCACGACGCTGCCCGCCCCCTCGCCACCCCTGCGCTGTACGACGCCGTGATCACCGCCGCGCGCACCCACGGCGGCGCCATCCCGGTCGTCGCGACCTCGGCCCTCCTGGGCCCGAACGGCCTCGTCGAGGGCGGGGCGATCGTGCAGACGCCGCAGGCCTTCGCCGCAGGCGAGCTGCTGGCGGCGTACACCGCGGCGGACGGCGACGGCTTCACCGGCACCGACACGGCCTCCTGCCTCGAGGCCTACTCAGACGTGCAGATCGCAGCGGTGTCCGGCGAGGTGACCAACCTGAAGGTCACCTACCCCGAGGACGTCGCCCTGGCGGAGGCCCTGCTCAGTCGTCGCTGACGCCGGCCGTGCCGTCAGGCCCCTCAGCGCTCCGCGCCGTCAACGCCTCGAGCGCCGCGACGTCGTCCAGGCTGTCGACCCGGCGGGCCTCGGGCGGCGCCTCGCGCAGCCGCACGGGGAAACGGTCACGCAGGCTCGCGGCCAGCGCCGCCAGGTCGGCGAGGTCAGTGGGACCCAGGTCGACGGCGGCCACCACGGCCGGGGGCAGGACGACGGGCGAGCAGACCCGCACCAGGGCCTCCCGGTCGAGGGTCGTGCCGACGAACCCGTCGACGACCTGCTTGACGGTGTCGGTGACGGGTCGGACGCCGATCACCACGGCCTGGTGCTCGACGGCCTCGCTCACGCACGCGGCGAGGAACGACGGTGGCGTCATGGGGCACAGCGCGTCGTGCAGGACCACGGGCTCGCCCGAGTCGACGAGGCCGGCCCACTCGGTGCCGAGGTCGACGGGCAGCACGCCCGACTCCCCCAGCGCCCAGGACGCCGCGGCCACGAGGGCCTCGCCGTGGATCATTGCGAAGGGCAAGGACCCGCGGTCGTCGATCAGCACCGTGCCGAGCGCGTCCGGGGTCTCGTCGCCCTCGAGGTCCATCTCGTTGAGGTCAGCCATGCGCTCACGGTAGGGCGTGGACGGCGCACCGACACCGAAGGGCCCCGGCTGGTGCCGGGGCCCTTCGGTGGAGTGCTGGTGGTGCGGGAGGAACGATCAGGAAGCGAGGACCTCGTCGAGAATGGTCTCGGCCTTGTCCTCGTTGGTCTGCTCGGCCAGCGCGAGCTCGGAGACCAGGATCTGACGCGCCTTGGCGAGCATTCGCTTCTCACCGGCCGAGAGACCGCGGTCGCGCTCACGGCGCCACAGGTCGCGCACGACCTCGGCAACCTTCATGACGTCGCCGCTGTGCAGCTTCTCGAGGTTCGCCTTGTAGCGACGCGACCAGTTGGTCGGCTCCTCGACGTGCTCGGCACGCAGGACGTCGAACACGCGGTCGAGGCCCTCCTTGTCGACGACGTCGCGCACTCCGACGAGGTCGAGGTTGCACGCAGGAACGCGCACGACGAGGTCCTGCTGAGCGACAATCCTCAGAACAAGGTATTCGCGATCTTCTCCCTTGATCGTCCGCATCTCGATGTCCTCGATGATCGCGGCCCCGTGATTGGGATAAACAACCGTTTCGCCGACGGTGAAAGTCATGTGTGATGAACCCTTTCCTAGGCTTCCATCTTAGCACGTCACAGATTCGCCCCAGACATCGTTTCCGCAGGTCAGAGCCCTGTTCGAGGCTTGACAGACCGTGACTTCTATGGTGGCGACTGTCCGATCAGTCAGGACCGATGGTCAATTCGGGCCCCCCGACACCCCTCACACCGGGTGATCTGCGACACGTGGGGCGCATGTGGTCGATACTTGCCGACATGGCACCAGGGCAGCTGCACGACGACACCGAACCGCGTCCCGAGGACCCCGAAACCTCCGAGACCTCCGAGGACCTCGAGGTCTCCGAAGGACCCGGGGCGCCTGAGACCGACGAGTCACCTGAGACACCCGCCCCGGCCGTTGGCTGGCGCCGGCGGGCCCTCGACTCCACGCCCGTCACGCTGATCCAGGCCGCTCACCCGCGACAAGCCGTCGCCACCGCCGTCGTCCTGGCTGCCGCGGCGCTCGCCTCCGGGCGGCCGGGCGGCGAGGCCGCGATCGTGCTGGCCACCGTGCTCGTGGGCCAGAGCATCCTCGGCTGGCACAACGATCTGGTCGACCGCGAGCGCGACGCCGCCCACGACACCGCCCGCAAGCCGATCGCGCAGGGCCGACTCGACGCGGGCACCGCCTGGTACGCCCTGATCATCGCGGTCCTGCTGGTCATCCCGCTGTCGATCTCGGTCGGCGTGACCGCCGGCGTCTACTACCTCGCCTCGCTGGTGATGGGGCTGCTCGGCAACGTCGTCCTGCGGCGCGGGCGCCTCTCGTTCGTCCCCTGGATGGTCTCGTTCGCACTGCTCCCCGCCTACCTCTCCCACGGCGGGTACGGCGGTGGCGCCGAGGGCGACCCGCCCCAGGTCGCGATGGTCCTGGGCGCTGCGCTCCTCGGCCTGGGGGTCCACTTCCTGCGCGCCATCTGGGGCCTGGTCGAGGACGACCTCGACGGCTGGACCTACTTCCCGCTGGTCCTCGGACGACGTCTGGGCGCCACCAAGCTCCTGGCCTGGTCGACCGGCTACACCGCTGCCGTCGTCGGACTGCTCATCATCCTCGGTTCCACCATCGGGCTGAGGCAGTGAGGTCGGCGACGTCCCGCTAGGCTGACGCCACCGGGCCCACGTCACGCTGGGTCCCGATCCGCCTCTCCTCGACCAGCGAAGGCTCAGACACATGCTTCATGGGCTCCCCCGTCGTTCCACCGCGATCGTTGCCGGCGCGCTGCTCCTGTCCGGGAGCCTGTCGTCGTGCGGCTTCGGTCTCGCCACCGACCGGGTCAACACCATCAGCTCCGGCGTCAACGACCGCGACGGTGAGGTCGACGTCCTGGCCGCCGCGATCATCTCGGCGGCCCCCGACAGCGGCGTCTTCGTCGCCACGTTCGCCAACGCCAACCAGCAGGTGCCGATCGCACTCACCGGCGTGGGCGGCGAGGCCACCCCGATCGAGGCCCTCGACCCGCTCGTGGTCGAGCCGCAGGCGGCGCAGAGCCTCTACCAGCTCGGCGGCATCCCGATCAGCGGCGACGTGGGCCTGGGCGACTTCGTGAGTCTCGAGCTGACCTTCGACAGCGGTCAGACCACGACCATCGAGGTCGCCGTGATGCGACCTTGCTACGAGTACGACCCGGCGAAGTTCCCGGGCATGGTGCTCCCGGGTGCCGAGGAGGACGCCGAGTCCGGCGAGTCCGCTGAGTCGCACTCCGAGGACGAGGACCACTCCGAGGGCCACTCGGCCGACGACACCGACCCCTACTCCTGCGAGCCGCTCGAGCCGGTGGCCCACGGCGAGGGCGAAGAGGAGGAGTGACCATGAGCCACACCCTGATCCTGCTCCGCCACGGCGAGAGCGAGTGGAACGCCAAGCACCTCTTCACCGGCTGGGTCGACGTCGACCTCACCGACAAGGGCCGCGCCGAG
>NZ_JAXMNS010000138.1:0-8632 GCF_034670285.1 Nocardioides sp.
CCGATCTCGAGGGCCTTGGCCCGCTTGTGCTCGTCGCGGCTCGTCGCCAGGACGCGCAGTCCGGCGGCCCGGGCCAGGATGATCAGCGCGGTCGCGACGCCGCCACCGGCGCCCTGCACCAGCACCGTGTCGCCGGCCTTGAGCTCGCCGCGGGTGAAGAGCATCCGGTAGGCGGTCAGCCAGGCGGTGGGCAGGCACGCGGCTTCCTCGAACGACATCGAGGCCGGCTTGGCGACGACGTTGCGCTTGGGCACGATGACCTGCTCGGCGATCGCGCCCTGGTGACGCTCGGAGAGCAGCGAACGGCGCGGGTCGAGCGTGTCGTCACCGGTCCAGGAGGGGTCGGTGATGACGGCGTGCACGACCACCTCGTTGCCGTCCTCGTCGAGCCCGGCGGCGTCGCAGCCGAGGATCATCGGCAGCTGCTCCTGCTTGAGCCCCACCCCACGCAGCGACCAGACGTCGTGGTGGTTGAGCGAGGCCGCCTTCACCGTGACGGTGGTCCACCCCTCCGGGGCGACCGGATCGGGTCGCTCCCCCAGCACCAGGCCGTTGAGCGGGTTGTCGTTGTCGAAGGAGGTGGCGTAGGCGGCGAACATGTTGCCGAGGCTAGACGATCGACACGAGCCGCCCCTGGGGGGCGACGTCACCCGGACGTTACGTGGCGGCACTAGGTTTTGCCGTATGGATCATCCCAACGTCGTCGTCCTCTTCGGCGCCACCGGCGACCTCGCCCGGCGCAAGCTCCTCCCCGGACTCCTCCGACTCTTCGAGGCCCGGCTGATCCCCGACGTGCGCGTCATCGGAACCTCGCTCGAAGAGCTGAGCCCGGCCGAGTTCGACACCTTCGCCCGCGAGGCCTGCGCGGAGTTCCACGGCGCGGTGGACGACACACGGTGGAGCGCGTTCTCCGAGCGCCTCCACTACGTCGCCACGTCGCAGGGGCCGCAGGCCCTGGCCGAGCTGGTCGAACGGTGCGAAGCAGAGCTCGGCGAGCCGGCCGACGTACGGCGCCTGCACTACCTCAGCGTCCCGCCGAAGGCCGCTCTCGACGTCATCCACCAGCTCGACGAGGCCGGCCTCGTGGAGCGTTCACGCGTAGTCATGGAGAAGCCCTTCGGCACCGACCTCGCCTCCGCGAAGTCGCTCAACCGCAAGGTGCACGAGGTCTTCGCCGAGGATCAGGTGTTCCGCATCGACCACTTCCTCGGCAAGGAGGCCGCCCAGAACATCCTGGCCTTCCGCTTCGCCAACGGCCTCTTCGAGCCCATCTGGAACCGCAACTTCATCGACCACGTGCAGATCGACGTGCCCGAGACCCTGGGGCTCGAGGGGCGTACGGCGTTCTACGAGTCGACCGGCGCCTATCGCGACATGGTCGTGACGCACCTGATGCAGGTGCTGGCGTTCATGGCCATGGAACCGCCGACGTCGCTGGATCCGGACCCGATCAGCGACGAGAAGCTGAAGGTCTTCCGCTCGATGCGTCCCATCGAGCCTCACAACGTCGTGCGCGGTCAGTACTCCGGCTACCGCGGCAAGGAGGTCGTGGCCGACGACTCCGACACCGAGACCTTCGTGGCTCTCAAGGTCGAGATCGACAACTGGCGCTGGGCCGGGGTCCCGTTCTTCCTCCGCACGGGCAAGAAGCTCGCCGAGGGAGCGCGGATCATCTCCATCGCGTTCAAGGAGCCTCCGCTGTCGATGTTCCCGGCCGGCTCGAACGTCGGCACCCAGGGTCCGGACCACCTGACCTTCGACCTCGCCGACCAGTCGAAGATGTCGCTGTCGTTCTACGGCAAGCGTCCCGGCCCGGGGATGAAGCTGGAGAAGCTCTCGATGCAGTTCGCCACCGCAGACACCCACGGCTCCGGCTCCGTGCTCGAGGCCTACGAGCGGCTCATCCACGACGCGATGCGTGGCGACCACACCCTCTTCACGACCGCGGACGGCATCGAGGCGCTCTGGGAGAAGTCCGAGGAGCTCATCCGGAACCCGTCGCCGGTGCGCAGCTACTCCCCCGGCTCGTGGGGGCCGAACGCCATCCACCAGATGATCGCACCACACGCCTGGCGGCTGCCGTTCGAGCGCACCTGGCGCGACACGAACACGACGGTCGTCGAGAAGTAGACCGGGTCAGCGGCGGGCGACGCCGTCGGCGCGCGCAGCAGCCGACACGGCCGCGGCGACGGCCGGGCCGACCCGCGGGTCGAACGGCGAGGGGATGACGAGCTCCTCGGTGAGGTCGTCGCCCACCAGCTCGGCGAGCGCCGTCGCCGCGGCGAGCTTCATGCCCTCGGTGATCGAGGTCGCCCCGACGTCGAAGGCGCCACGGAAGATCCCGGGGAAGGCCAGCACGTTGTTGATCTGGTTGGGGAAGTCCGAGCGACCGGTCGCGACCACGCGGGCGTACTTGCGCGCGATGTCGGGGTGCACCTCGGGCGTCGGGTTCGCCATCGCGCAGATGATGGCGTCGGGCGCCATCCGGGCGACGTCCTCCTCCGGGACCGTTCCACCGGAGACGCCGAGGTAGGCGTCGGCACCGTCGAGCACGTCGGCGAGGGTGCCGGTGCGACCGGTGAGGTCGGCGGTGATCTCGGCCAGCGCCTTCTTGACCGGGGTCAGGTCGGTGCGCCCGGAGTGGATGACGCCCTTGCGGTCGGTGACCGCGATGTCGGTGATGCCTGCGCTCAGCAGGATCTTGGCCACCGCGACGCCGGCCGCGCCGGCGCCCGAGATGACCACGCGGGTGGTGGCGGCCTCGCGCCCGGTGAGTCGCAGGGCGTTGGTGAGCGCGGCGAGCGCGACGACCGCGGTGCCGTGCTGGTCGTCGTGGAAGACGGGGATGTCGAGGAGCTCCTTGAGCCGGTCCTCGATCTCGAAGCAGCGCGGCGCGGAGATGTCCTCGAGGTTGATCCCGCCAAAGCTGGGAGCGAGCCGGACGACGGTCTCGATGATCTCCTCGGTGTCGGTGGTGGCCAGGCAGATCGGGACGGCGTCGACGCCGCCGAACTGCTTGAAGAGCACGGCCTTGCCCTCCATCACGGGCATCGCGCCGGCGGGGCCAATGTCGCCGAGGCCGAGCACCGCAGTGCCGTCGCTGACCACGGCCACCACGTTCGGCACCCAGGTGTAGTGCTGCGTCAGGCTCGGGTCGGCCGCGATCGCCTCGCACACGAGCGCCACTCCGGGGGTGTAGGCGAGGGAGAGCTCAGCCGGGCCGGACACGTCGACGGTCGAGACCGTCTCGAGCTTGCCGCCGACATGGAGGTCGAAGACGGGGTCGCCGGCATGGGGGTGCGAGGTATCGGGAGTGGCCACGATCGGCGATCCTTGCACACGAAAACCCCTCCCGAGGGGGTGTCTCACTCGCTCTACAGCAGACGTGGCCGAGGCCACACCCGCGCCACCGCGGTGCCCCAGACGGCCGACTCGTCCACCGGACCGCGATGCCGGGAGTCGGTGCCGGCGGCGAGGTTGTCGCTGAGCAACCACCACCCCGCACCGCGTCGTTCGACGGCGCGCTTGACGGCCACGGTGCCGTCGACGAAGACCGCGACCACGACGTCCCCCGGGCGTGGGCGCCGGCGGTAGGACACGAGCAACCGGTCGCCGGGGCGCAGCTGCGGAAGCATCGAGTCGCCCCGCACGAGGGCCCAGCCGATCCATCCATCAGGAGGGGTGGTCGCGGCGCGGGTCATGCGGAGTAGTGTCGCAATCAGTGCTGGGACACCAGCTGATACCCACGACGAGAGGACACGCATGTTCGCGCGACTGTTCGCCCCCACGCTCGAGGTCCAGGCTCACTGCGACCTCCCCTGCGGCGTGTACGACCCGGCCCAGGCCCGCATCGAGGCGGAGTCGATCAAGGGCATCATCGCCAAGGTCGCCGACAACGACGACCCTGACTTCCGCACCCGCGCCATCCTGATCAAGGAGCAGCGCGCCGAGATGGTCAAGCACCACCTGTGGGTGCTCTGGACCGACTACTTCAAGCCCCCTCACTTCGAGAAGTACCCGCAGCTGCACGTGCTCGTCAACGAGGCCACCAAGCTCGCCGGCGCCTCCGGCGCCAAGGGTGCCCTCGACGCCGACGTGGCCGACCAGCTGCTCGCGAAGATCGACGAGATCGCCGAGATCTTCTGGGAGACCAAGAAGGCCTGATTCACCTTGCAGGCCTTTGTCTCGACGACGCCCCCGGACCGCCCGCGGTCCGGGGGCGTCGTCGTTGGCGGCGTTGCGTGGTCAGCTGCGGGTCGCGGTGGCCAGCAGGTACTCCCACCGCATCACGCCGTCCTCGAGGCACTCGTCGCCCAGGGCCGCCAGGACGTCGTCCAGCTCGGCGGTCCGCTCCGGCTCGCCGGCCAAGGAGGCGTAGACCGCGATCGTGGGCCCGTAGTTGGCCTTGAAGAAGTCGCGGAAGCCCGCGCCCGACGACAGGCCCTCGATCAGCGCATGCTCCTTGACGCACGACAGGCCACCGACCCGGTCACCGAGCAGCTCCTCGAGATGCGTGGCCGAGCCCCACAGCGGCGGGGGCGACGCGCCCGGAGGCGGCGGGGGCGCGTAGGGCTTCATGGCGGCGAACATCCGACCGATGAACCCTTCCGGGGTCCAGCTGAGCAGCCCGAGGGCGCCACCCGATCGAGTCACGCGCACGAGCTCGTCGGCCGCGGCCTGGTGGAAGGGCGCGAACATGACGCCCACGCACGACAGCACGGTGTCGAACGACTGGTCGGCGTACGGCAGCGCCTCGGCGTCGCCCTCCTCCCAGGTGACCTCGACGCCACGCGCCCTCGCCGCTGCCCGTCCGGCATCGAACAGCTCGGGGGTCAGGTCGACGGCCACGACGTGTGCTCCGCGCTCGGCTGCCGCGATGGCCGCGTTGCCCGCCCCTGCGCCCACGTCGAGCACCGTGCTCCCAGCCGCCACGTCGGTCGCCTCGACCAGCCGCTGCCCCAGCCCGGGAATCAGCCCTCGGGCCACGGCGGGGTAGTCCCCCGAGGCCCACATCTTCCGGTGCCGCACCTTCAGGTCCGACACCTGCACGCTCTGCGTCATGTCACGGTCCTCCCTCGTCGATTGCGCCCACGGTCCAGGTGGCCTGAGCGGTGCACTTCGCCTCCGCCCAGCCTCGTGGGCTCGACCGACGGCCGATAGTGCTGAATCTGTAGCGACGGTTCATTTCTGGTAGCGGTCTCCGGGGCTGCGCGGCGCTAGACTGCCCGCACGAGAGGCGCGGTGACACGCGATGACGAGCTACGGCCAGTTCTGCCCGATGGCGAAGGCGCTGGAGGTCCTCGACGAGCGTTGGACCCTGCTCATCGTCCGCGAGCTCCTGCTGGGCAGCACTCGGTTCAACGACCTGCGCCGAGGCAACCCCCGGATGTCGCCGGCGCTGCTGTCCAAACGGCTGCGCACCCTCGAGCACGCCGGGGTCGTCCACCGCGACGTCGTCGACGGCCGCGCCCGCTACACGCTCACGACCGCCGGCCAGGAGCTGGCACCCGTCGTCGCCGCCCTCCAGGTGTGGGGCGTGCGGTGGGTGAGCACCCTCGGAACGGTCGACCTCGATCCTCATCTGCTCCTGTGGGACATGAAGCGGTCGATCCACACCAGCCCGTGGCCACCGGGACGCACGGTCGTCGCCCTCACGTTCACCGACGTCGACAGCCGCGCCGCGCACTGGTGGATCTGCGTGAGCGACGGCGACATCGACGTCTGCGACTACGACCCGGGCTTCGACGTCACCGCGCGTCTCGCGCTCTCCCTGCGCACCCTCGCCGAGATCTGGCGAGGCGACCGGTCCTGGTCGGCTGCGGCGGGCGGCGCACTGCTCGAGATCGATGCGCCTCGCAGCATCCAGCGCGCGGTGCCGCGATGGATCGGCCAGTCGGAGGCGGCCCTGGTCGCACGGCCCGACCGGTCCCTCATCACGTAGCCCCTCGACGAGGATCGAGGATCCGTTGCGTGCCACCGAGATGGACGGCGGATAAGGTTCCGTCGTCCGCGTCTGCTGAGAGAAGGACCCGTCATGCCTGAGCCGGCCCCCCGATCGTCCGCTCGTGCCGACGTCGAGCTGAGACTGCCGGCGGACAGCGCCTACGCCTCGGTGCTGCGTACGACGACAGCCGGGCTCGCCGCCCGCCTCGACTTCACCATCGACGACATCGAGGACCTCCGCATCGCGGTCGGCGAGGCCAACGCCCTCGCGCTCGAGAACGCCGACGACGACAGCGACCTGGAGTGTGCCTTTCGCCTGGCCCCCGGCCGCCTCGTCGTCGAGGTGACGGTCTCGGCTGCTCAGGAGCCCGAGCTGGACCTCGACAGCTTTGCGTGGCAGGTGCTCTCCACCCTGGCCACCGCGGCCGAGACGACCTCCCGGGACGGCCACTTCACCGTCTCCATGACCATGACCTCCTCGGCCCACCCCCTCGAGGCGGCCGCGCCCGACGACTCCCACTGACATGGGGGCGCCCGACCACACCATGGAGCATCAACCGGCGGACCCGGATACCAGCGCGCGCTCGACGCGCCTCGAGGAGACCCGACTACGCAGCGCCGAGCTGTTCGTCGAGCTGCGCGACGAGCAGTGCTCCGAGGCCGTCCGAGCCGGTTGTCGCGACTCCCTCGTGCAGCTGCACCTGCCTCTGGTCGAGCACTGCGCACGACGCTTCCGCAACCGAGGCGAGCCGTACGAGGACCTCGTGCAGGTCGGCACCATCGGGCTGATCAAGTCCGTCGACCGCTTCGACACCGACCGAGGCGTGGAGTTCTCGACCTACGCGACCCCCACCATCATCGGCGAGATCAAGCGCTACTTCCGCGACAAGGGCTGGGCGATCCGAGTGCCGCGCCGGCTCCAGGAGCTGCGGATGCAGATCGGGGCCGCGACCGCCGAGCTCAGCCAGAGCCTCGGACGCTCCCCCACCCCGCGCGAGCTCGCCGAGCACATCGGCTGCACGGTGGAGGAGATCGTGGAGGGCATCGACTCGAGCAGCGCCTACTCCACCCTGTCGCTCGACGCGACCGATCACAGCGAGGACGGCTCCTCGAGCATGCTCGATGCCATCGGGATCGACGACGCAGGGCTCGAGCACGTCGAGATCCGGGAGTCGATCAAGCCCCTGCTCGCACAGCTCGAGCCCCGGGAGAAGAAGATCCTGCTCCTGCGCTTCTTCAAGAACATGACGCAGTCCCAGATCGCCGACGAGATCGGCGTCTCACAGATGCACGTGTCGCGACTGCTCACCCGCACCCTCGAGCAGCTGCGAGCCTCGCTCGACGAGCCGCACCACTGACGGTCGCTCAGGGTGCGTTGTCGAGTGCTTCGAGACTTGCCCGGCTCAACATGCCGGCGAGCACCACGGCGGCGGCCAGGGCCAGCACGATCGAGAGCAGCGGGATGTCGCGCACGTTCCAGGCGATGCCGAGCTGGATCAGCTGGCTGAGCAGCACCGGACCCCGGGCCCACCCCGAGCGGCGGGTCAGCGCCACCGCGCACACCACGAGCAGCACGCCGTACAGGCCGAAGAAGATCGCGGTGGAGATCGCGACCTCGGCGCGCTCCGCGACGAGGCTCGACGCCTCCACCAGGGCCAGACCGAGAAGCACCAGACCCTGGACCCCGACGAGTGCTGCGGCTACGGTGAGCGGAGGCGGGTTCGCGCTACCCCCCAGGTGTGAGTCGGCCATAGGGCCAGCCTAGGGCTTGCCACCCCGCCCTTGTCGCGGCCGCTCCGGAGGCCGCGGTGGACCAGCCCAGATCTGCTTTGTGACCCACAAGACCCTCAATACCCTTGATAGTCCTCGCCTTTGTTGCGAGAGTTGTCAGGCGCTAGTGAAATCCTTCACACACGGGCCTACACGCGCGCCCGCAGGCCTGAGCATCCCTGCCTGCACATCCGAGAGACAAGGATCCACCAGCCATGGATTGGCGCCACCGTTCCGCCTGCCTCGACGAGGACCCGGAGCTGTTCTTCCCGATCGGCAACACCGGCCCCGCCATCCTCCAGATCGAGGAGGCCAAGCAGGTCTGCCGTCGCTGTGACGTGCGCGAGCAGTGTCTCGCCTGGGCGCTCGAGGCCGGCCAGGACCACGGAGTCTGGGGCGGGCTCGGCGAGGACGAGCGCCGGGCGCTCAAGCGTCGCAATTCCCGCTCCCGCGTTCGCACGATCGCCTGACCCCACCACCCACACCTACCGGACGAGACCCGGCGCCCTCAGGGCGCCGGTATGTCGATCGCGACGCGCGTGCCGCCCTCGGCCCGTCGGTGCAGCTCGATCTGTCCGCCGAGCTCGGACTCCACCAGGGTCCGCACGATCGACAACCCCAGGCTGGTCGAGCCGTCCAGCGAGAAACCCTCGGGCAGCCCGACCCCGTCGTCGTCGATGGTGAGGTGCATGCGTCCGACGCTCACCTGGACGGCGACGTCGATCTGTCCGATCGGGTCGTGCTCGTCGGGGTCGCCCGGCGTGTAGCCGTGCTCGACGGCGTTCTGGAGCAGCTCGGTCAGCACCATCGCCAAGGTGTTGGCCGACTCCGAGGCCAGGACCCCGAAGGATCCGGTGCGACTCGTGCGCACCCGCCCGGTCAGGGCGCTCACCTCGGTGACCATGCCACCCAGACGATC
>NZ_JAXMNS010000139.1:0-8599 GCF_034670285.1 Nocardioides sp.
GGCTCCCCAGCTGTCGGCACGGTGGTCGCGGGTCAACGGCGCCCTCGCCGCCCCGTGCGCCCACGCTGCGGGGATCCTCACCACCACCCAGTCCACCGCGTCGTGGGTCGCCGACCTGCGCCCCCACGACGGCACCGGCCCGCTCTACTGGGTCACCGGCACCTCCGCCCCGTGCACCTCGATCGCCAAGCCCGTCCGCGTCACCGAGCCGGCCGCCGTCGACCCGGGCTGCGTCGGCTCCGGCGCGATGCCGACCAACACCTTCGACCCGGCGTACCGCTGGTGGCGCCACGAGCGACTCCACCGGATCATGCTGCGCGACCATGAGCAGGCGCTCGCGCGGTATGCCGGCGAGCGCGACCGGCTCGAGAAGCAGTGGTTCGCCGAACCGCCCACCACCGCGGAGGCGTTCGCCGCCGCCGACCGGCTCGAGGAGGCGTGGCTCGAGGAGCTCATCGGTGCCGAGCTCGCCGAGACCCGCCCCGGCTGGCTGCGCCGCCGGTGGCGCGCCATCGACCGCTCCGCCAAGATGCCTGCATGAAGGTTGTCGTCATCGGAGCCGGGCTCGCCGGTCTGTCTGCCGCCCGCCACCTGCAGGCCAACGGGGCCGAGGTCGTCGTCCTCGAGGCCCGCGACCGCGTCGGCGGTCGGCTCGAGGGCGGCACCATCGAGGGCCACCCTCTCGAGCTCGGCGGAACCTGGATCGGCGAGGGCCACGCGCGGATGTATGCGCTGGCCGACGAGCTGGGGCTGGCGACCTTCCCCACCTGGAACGACGCGGGCAAGCTCGTCATCCAGCTCGGCACCAAGCGCAGGTTGATGTCGGGCAAGAGGGGCGCCGTGCCGCGGCTCAACCCGGTCGCTCTCGCCGACCTTGCGCAGGGGATGCTGCGCTTCGACCGGCTCGCCCGCAGCGTCGACCCGGCCCGACCGTGGGCGCACCCGAAGGCCGAGCTGCTCGACGGCCAGACCTTCGAGACCTGGGTCCGTCGCACGTTGCGCACCCCTGCCGGCCGCGCCTACTTCCGCACCGCCACCGAGGCCGTCTTCGCCGCCGACACCACCGACCTGTCGCTGCTGCACGCGTTGTTCTACGCCGTCAGCAACGCAGATCTCGAGACGCTGCTCGCCGTCGACCGCGGCGCCCAGAGGGACCGGGTCGTCGGCGGGTCGGTGCTGGTGGCGGAGCGGCTCGCCGACGGGCTCGACGTCCGCCTCGGCGCGCCGGTCACCGGCGTCGCGGACGACGGCGCCCAGGTGAGCGTCACGACGCGGTCCGGCGAGGTCGTCACCGGCGACCGCGTCGTTGTCGCGCTGCCACCCACGCTCGCGGGCAGGCTGCACTACGACCCGCTGCTGCCCGCCTGGCGAGACCAGCTCACCCAGCGCGTCCCGGCTGGCACCGTCGCCAAGACGTTCGCGGCCTACCCCACGCCGTTCTGGCGCGACGCCGGGCTCAACGGCCAGGCCGCCTCCGACCAGGGCCCGGTCAAGGTCGCCTTCGACGTATCCCCGCCCGGCGGCAAGGTCGGCGTGCTGCTCGGGTTCGTCGAGGGCGGCGAGGCTCGCCGCTGGCAGCGGCTCGACGACGACGAACGCCGGCGCGAGGTCCTCGACTCTTTCGTGCGGTACTTCGGCCCGCGCGCCGCGGAACCCACGTCGTACCTCGAGAAGGACTGGAGCGCCGAGGAGTTCACCCGCGGCTGCTACGGCGCCCACTTCGCACCGGGCGTGTGGACCAGCTATGGCTCCGCGCTGCGTGAGTCCGTCGGCCGGATCTTCTGGGCCGGCGCGGAGTACGCCGTGGAGTGGAACGGCTACATGGAGGGGGCCGTGCGGTCGGGTGAGGCGACGGCGCGCGAGGTGCTCATCCGCGCGAAGGACGACTGAGCGGACGCCACGGGCAGCCCCCGTGCGGAGAGCCCGAAATGCACGAAAGGCCCCGACCGCCGTAGCGGTCGGGGCCCTTCAGTGAAAATCAGGCGACGCGGACGTTCTCGGCCTGGGGACCCTTGGGGCCCTGGGCGAGGTCGAACTCGACCTTCTGGTTCTCGTCGAGCGACTTGTAGCCGTTGGACTGGATCGCGGAGTAGTGAACGAACACGTCCTCGCCGCCACCGTCCTGAGCAATGAAGCCGAAGCCCTTGTCAGCGTTGAACCACTTAACAGTTCCCAAAGCCATGATCTGTTCCTTTGTTCGGTACCGGGAGCACCGTGCGCCCGGGCCGCTGAAGACATCCACCTGTGCTGGTCCAGCGAACCGAATACCAGAAGTACGAAACATGGGCCGCGACATGGTGTGCGGCGCGGATGACCAAAAGGCGTCATCCCTTCAACTGAGATCAGCCTAGCCCCTCCAGGGCCGTTCTGGGAATTCCCGCGTCGGCGGGTCCTCGCTCAGTGCGATCCGGCTCGGGCAGCACCCTCGGCGAGCAGGAGCTGCGCCGCGGCGTAGGTGAGCATCACTGCGGTCTCCAGGCGCGGCGGCGGGTCGTCGAGGAGGAACTCCCCCGCGCCGATGAGACCGTCCGACACCAAGAACAGCGCAGCCCCGGCCTGGCTCGCCCGCCGCGCGTCCTGCGGCACGGAGGCAGCGAGACCGAGGGTCGAGGCGACCATCGAGGACAGCACGGCGTTGTAGGCGACGACGGTCGGAGCGAGTCGGGGGTCCTTCCGCGCCGCACCGAGCGCCAGACGCGGCGTCGTCACGGCCCACAGGGCCGCCACCGCAGCCGGCCCGCGCACCGGGGTCGTGGAGCGATGAGCCCTGAACCCGCGGATGTAGGCGGCGTGGCCGAGCGCGAACGACCCTGCTCCGGCCATGAAGCGCTCCGGACTCTCCTCGAGCAGCAGCACGTCGCCGCACCAGCCGCCCGCCTGGGCCGCGATGGTCGTGGTGCGCAGCGGCGACGTCGCTGCCCGGGGGTCGGTGGCGAGGGAGGCCGCGAGCAGGGGCACCAGCAACGGCTTGGTGACGGTGCGTGCTCCCCGCACCCGTGCGGACCGGGACCCCGCCATCACCGCATCGACGGCGGCGACCGCGACGTAGGCGACCTTGAGCCCGGTGCTTGCTCGCTTCATCGCCGTCGACACGGGCCGACGGTATCGCTCAGCGGCGCTCGCGCTCGCGAGAGCACTCCCCGTAGTCGGCGCGCCCGCTGAGGCAGTCCCGCGGGAGGCCGTACTGCAGGGCCAGCACGACGAGCGGTTGCAGCACGAGGACGCCCACTACGCCCCCCGCGACCCGTCGGCGCGTCATGCGCGGACGTCGCCGGACCAGCACGATCGCCGACACCGCGGCGAGCCCGAACCCGATGAGCAGCACCCCCTGCACCTCGATCCGGCTCATCGGAGCAGGCTCCACAGCGAGCGCGGTCGCGCACATGATGCGGGCGTACGGCGATGCCGGGGCGGCCATGGGTCCCTCGTCGTCGTAGTCCGGGCAGGGGTCATCGACGACGGTGAACGCCACGAGGAGGACCAGAGCGGCAATTGCTCCCGCGACCAGGGCTGCAACCACGCCGGCCGCCGTCCAGCCCCGACGTGCGGGGGCCGTCGCGCTGTCGGCGTGTGGATCCTGCACAAAGGTGAGGATAGGTCGGCGCGGGCGTCTAGGGTCGAAGCATGGAGCAGCAACCTGTCCAGACGATCGACCCGCAACTGATGGGCGACGCCGCAGCGATGCAGGGCCTGGTCGAGGTCATGGCTCTCCTCCACTCAGCGGTGGGGCGCCACGCGGTGCTGGACGCTGTCGTGAGCGGTGTGCGCGACGCGCTCGGCTTCTCGATGGCAGCGATCCGGGTGCTGGAGGAGGACGGGCGGATGCTGCACACCGCAGCCGTCGTGGGGCCACCCGACGCGACTGCTTCCCTGCAAGGACGCACCCTGCCGCTCTCGGAGCTCGTGATGGAGTTCGGGTGGGCCGAACGCGACGAGGACGTCTACTTCGTCCCGTGGGAGCGCCTGCCCGACGACATCATCAGCACGTGGGTGCCGGAGGCGCCGATCGCGGACGGCCCGGACGCCTGGCACCCGATGGACGCCCTCTACGTGAGGCTGAACGACGACGAGGGCCGGCTGCTCGGGGTGCTCGGAGTCGACCTACCGGTCAGCGGGCGCCGGCCGGACGCGCACCAGCGCCAGCTGCTCCAGCTCTACGCGCGACACGCGAGCCTTGCCCTCCAACGCACCAAGATGATCGAGAACCAGTCGCGGCTGGTCGCCTCCCTGCTGGCCGCCCAGCAGGAGTCCGACTCGATGGTCGCCACGCTCACGCACGACCTCAAGAGCCCGCTGACGGTGATCCTCGGTCACGCCGAGCTCGCCCGCGACGGTCTGCTCGACGACGACGACCCGGTCGCCGTCCGCCTGGACAGCGTGCTCAAGGCCGTCCGTCGTATGCAGACCACGATCGACGCCCTCCTCACCGAGCGCGAGTCAGCGCACGACGAGCCGGTGCACGTCTCGACCTGGGAGCCCGTCGACCTCGCGGCCATGGCCGGCGAGCTCGTCGCCTTCTCCGGCGTCGTCGCCGACCGTCGCCGGCTCACGCTCGAGCTCGCCGTGGGCGAGGGGGACGCCGTCGTCGAGGGCGACCCTCGCGAGCTCATCAGGGCCATCGACAACCTGGTGTCCAACGCCCTCAAGTACACCCCTCCCGGCGGACACGTCGTGCTCGGCGTCGAGTGCCTCGAGGACGAGGTCGTCGTGACGTGCGCCGACGATGGGCTCGGGATCCCGGTGGCCGAGCAGCGCGAGGTCTTCGGTGCCTATGCGCGCGCGGCGCGCGCGAAGGCCGAGGGGATCGAGGGCTCGGGCCTCGGACTACCGAGCGCCCGCCGCACGGTGGAGACCCACGGCGGCACCCTGACGCTCGCCTCGGCCCCCGGTGACGGCGCCACCTTCACCGCTCGTTTCCCGCGGCCCTCCACCACCAGGGACCTCAGCCCTCAGCGGACCTCGTAGCTGATTTGCAGCTCCTTGATGCCGTTGATCAGGTTGGAGTGCAGGCGGCGCGGCGGGGCCTCGAGCTGGATGTCCTCGATGGTGCCGGTGGTTTCCTGCGTCGCGGTCATCGCGCCTGCGCCGGGGCGTAGTCCGACTCGAGCAACTTGGCGAAGCGGTTGAGCATGAACTTCAGCCCCAGGCCCATCAGCGGGTCGGTCATCCTGGCCATGATCTTCGACGAGCTGCCGGTGTCCATCGCCATCGTCCAGTCGATGCTGGAGCGTCCGCCGCTCAGCTCGGTCACGTCGTAGTTCTCGGCGAACGCCTCGACGCCCTTCTTGGAGGCCGCGTTGAAGCGGAAGGCCATCCGGGAGCCGTGCTCGTAGGCGATGAACTCCTCGTGGCCGACGAGTCCGGCCCACATGTGGACGTCGCGCGTCGAGCCGACCTCGAGCGGGAAGCCCGAGGTCCAGTCGACCCGGTTGATCGGCAGGGCCCACTTGACCCAGGCGTCGGCATCGAGGAGCAGCTCGAAGACGCGCTCGGGCGTGACGTCGACCTCCACCCTGGCGCGGTGGATGGTGGGGGCGGTGTCGAAGAACTCGACTCCCACCTTCGTGCACGGAACCGTCATGGCCTTCTCCTCTGTTGGTGACGCTCTGGGTGGTGCGCTGGGTCTGCCGGCGGGCTCAGGAGCGGGACGACGAAGGCCTCGACCATGGCGCGCTCGACGGCGTCGTCCTCGGCGGGCATCGCCAGGAACGACACGATGCAGCGCAGCAGCCATGCGCCTCGCAGCGCGATCTCCTCCGTCGACTCGTGCTCGACGTCGAGCTGCTGGGCCAGGCCCGCGGTCATCGCCTGCAGGAGCTCGGAGTTCTGGCTCACCGCGATCGGGGCGGCCATGTTGTCGGGCTCGAACCAGACCGCGAGCAGCGGATCGGCCCGGACGGCGGCGATGCCGTTGAGGATCAGGTCGGTGAGCTCGGCCGGGTCACCGGTGGACGAGGCCGGGGTGATCTCGGCGGCGATCCGCAGCGTCGCGCGATGGACGAAGCCGAGGTGCAGGGCTTCACGGTTGGGGAAGTAACGGTAGAGCGTCGCCCGCGAGCACCCGGCCGCCCGGGCGACGTCGGTCATCGCGGCGCGAGCGACCCCGAGGCGGGCGAAGGTCGCGCCCGCCGCGTCGAGGAGCTCGTCGACGGCCGTCGCCGAGTCGGAACGCCGATGCCACTCATTGTGAGACACATCGGCGAGTGTGCCTCATTCGGTCAGGCGTGACAACGATCAGCCCTGCCGATCTGCACCGGGAGGAGCCGGGGCGTGCAGGTCGAAGCGCACGCCCAACATCCGGATCGCGAAGCAGAGCGCGGCTCCGGCGACGGCGGCCGGGACCACAGGCGCACCCGCCTGAGTGGCGACCACCAGCACGAGCGCGCCGGCCAGGGCCGGGACGGCGTACAGCTCGCTGCGCAGCACGACCGGGATCCGGCTGACCATCATGTCGCGCAGCGTCCCGCCGCCGACTGCCGTGATCGCCCCCAGGATCACCGCCTGCGCGAGACCGGCCTCGAAGTTCAGGGCCTTGAGCGCTCCGCTGACCGCGAAGAGGCTCAGCCCGGCGGCGTCGAGGACCACGATCGGACGGGCGAGCCGATCCATGCGGGCCCCGAAGGCGAAGGCCACCAGGCTCCCGGTCGCGGCGACGGCCAGGTAGCGCCAGTCGCTGAAGGTCGCCGGGGGCAGCGAGTCGAGGAAGACGTCGCGGATGATGCCGCCACCCAACGCGGTGACCATGCCGAGCGTGATCACCCCGATGATGTCGAACCTCGCCACCCGGATCGCGATCAGCGCACCGTTGAGGGCGAAGGCGAAGGTGCCTGTCAGGTCCAGGACCAGGAGGGTCGGGAAGGCGGTGTCCACGAGGCATGTCTACCTCCCCGGGGACACCGCGCAGCAGACCGGTGACGCCTCCTAGGCGGGCTGCCCGGCGAACAGGGCGCGCACGTGCTCGTTGAACTGCCGCATCGGCAGCAGCGGCCCGACCTCGAGGAAGACCGTCGCCTCGGTGGCGGTCGCCGTGTGGCCTGCGGGCCAGTAGTAGACCTCCCCCGCGCTCGCCACCTCCTCGGTGCCGTCGGCGTGGACGAGGCGCAGCGACCCCTCGAGCACGATGCCCCAGTGCGGGCTGGGGCACCGGTCCCCCGGCAGCCCCTGGAGCAGCGGCCCCATGTCGGCGCCGGCCGGGACGCTGGCGTGGCGGATCGCCATGTCGCCGAGCTCGAGGTAGCGCGTCTGGACGTCGCCCTGGTCGATCTCGACGGGCATTGCATCAACTGGTGTGGCCATGATGGAGCTCCTCTGACGGATGAGTGGTGCAGGAGTGCTGACACCCGACAGGCGTGAGAATCGGTGTCACAATGAAACGGTGACCCCGTTGCTGGAGGCTCAGACGTCGTTGGACGCCGGCTCCTGGCAGGACGCCCTCGACGCGCTGGACGACGGCGAGCCGCTCAGCCCGGAGGCGCTCGAGCTGCGCGCCACCGCGCTCTACGGTCTCGGCGACTTCGATCGGACGGTCGCGACCTGGGAGGAGCTGCACCTACTGCGGTGCGCCCAGGACGACCACGCGCAGGCGGCTCGCGCGGCAGTGATGGTCGCGATGTTCCTGCTCATCGACTCCGGTCTCATGTCACCGATCCGCGGCTGGCTGAACCGCGCGCGGGCGCACCTCGACGACGTCCCCGAAGGGGCGACCCACGCGCTGGTGGAGTCGATCGCGGCCTACGAGCGCTTCTTCTGCGGCGACGTCGTCGGGGCCGCGCGGGCAGCCGAGCGGGCAGGCAGTCTCGCCGTCGCGTACGACGTCGCCCCCGCGCTGGCGATCAGCAAGACGCTGCGCGCCCGGCTGCTGGTGCTCGACGGTCAGGTGGAGGCCGGTCTCGAGGCCCTCGACGGCGTCGGCACGTTGCTGATGTCGGGTGAGATCGACAACCTCACCGTGGGAATGATGCTCTGCGAGATCATCTGCGCCGCCCAGTCGCTGTCCATGCCCGACCTCGCCCGCGAGTGGACCGACGTCATGGAGCACTGGCGTCACGGAGCTGCGATCGGCGGCATCAACGGTCGCTGCCGGGTCCATCGTGCTGAGCTGCTGCGCCTCAGCGGTCCGTGCGAGACCGCGGAGGCCGAGGCGCTGGCGGCCTGCGACGCGCTGCGCCCGTGGATGCGGCGCGAGTTCGGCTGGCCGTTGGTCGAGCTGGGCACCATCCGGCTGCGCAAGGGAGACCTCGACGGAGCCGAGGAGTCCTTCCTCGCCGCCGACGCCCTGGCCTGGTCGCCCCAGCCCGGGCTCGCCCTGCTCCGCCTGGCCCAGGGCGACGTGGCCACTGCCGCGACGATGATCGCCGACGCCGTTGCTCGCCCTCCCGAGCTGCCGTGGAAGGAACGCCCGCCCAGCGGCGACCTCCGGCTGTCCCCCTTCCTGGACGCCCAGTCGGAGATCGCCCTCGCCGCCGGCGACACCGCCACGTGCGTGGCCGCCGCCGAGCGCCTGCTGGCGATCGCCGTACGGTTCCCGAGCCGCGGGCTGGCAGCAGCTGCGGAGCTGGCTCGGGCTAGGGCCCACCTGGCGTCCGGTCGGTATGACGAC
>NZ_JAXMNS010000140.1:0-8472 GCF_034670285.1 Nocardioides sp.
GATAGAACTTCACCTTCACCCGGGGGTCGAGGTGCCCTCGCGAGAAGTTCACGCCATAATGATCTCGTGGCAACGACAACAGCTCCCATCCCGGCCTCCCGACTGCACGGGCATCACGACCGCCCGAGCATGGTGGCGGTCGGCACGATCATCTGGCTCTCCAGCGAGCTGATGTTCTTCGCGGCCCTGTTCGCGTCCTACTTCACGATCCGCTCGGTCAGTCCCGAACTGTGGGCCGACAGCACCGAAGCGCTGAACGTGCCCTTCGCGTCGATCAACACCACGATCCTGGTGCTGTCGTCGCTCACCTGCCAGCTCGGCGTCTTCGCTGCCGAGCGTGGCCAGGTGGGTCGGTCGGGCTCGCTCTTCGACTTCCGCAAGTGGGGTCTGCGCGAGTGGTTCATCCTCACGTACGTGATGGGGGCCATCTTCATCGGTGGCCAGGCCCTCGAGTACGCCGAGCTCGTCCACGAGGGCATCACCATGGGCGGTGACGGCGGTCCGGGTGACACCTCGACGGCCTACGGCTCGATGTTCTACCTGACGACCGGGTTCCACGGCCTGCACGTCACAGGCGGGCTGATCGCCTTCCTCTTCGTGCTCGGGCGTACCTACATGGCTCGCAAGTTCACGCACGAGCAGGCCGTGAGCGCCATCGTCGTCTCCTACTACTGGCACTTCGTCGACGTCGTGTGGATCGGGCTCTTCGCCACGATCTACCTCATCAAGTGACGAACCGACAGTCCCCCTCCGTCCGCCCCACTTCAGCTATCAAGGGATGAGAAAGTGCGCTTCCTGAACCGCTCCGCAGGTCGGCTCTCCCGGCACCGCCGGACCCCCCTCGCGGGCGCCCTGGTCCTCGTGCTGGGCCTGCTCTTCACCGGCGGCCTCTACTCCGCCTTCTCCCCCGGCGCGAGCGCCGGGGAGACGAACACGACCGCCGAGGACATCCAGTCCGGCAAGGAGCTGTTCATCAACGGCTGCTCCTTCTGCCACGGCCAGAACGGCGAGGGCGTGCTGACCGCCAGCGGCGACCAGTACGGTCCGCCACTCGCCGACGTGGGCGCGGCCTCGGTCGACTTCCAGGTGGGCACCGGCCGCATGCCGCTGGTCCAGCCCGGCCAGCAGGCCGAGCGCAAGCCCCCGGTCTACAACGAGGAGGAGACGCTTCAGCTCGCTGCCTACGTCGACTCCCTCGGCACCGGCCCGGCCATTCCTGACGAGTCCAACTACACCCTCCCCGAGACCAACGAGGACGGCACCGCCTTCGACAAGGAAGCGGCCATCTCCCGAGGTGGACAGATCTTCCTCACCAACTGCACCGCCTGCCACAACTTCGACGGGCAGGGTGGCGCCATGCCGCGCGGGGGCTACGCGCCGACCCTGCGCGGTGTCGAGCCGAAGTACGTCTACGAAGCACTCCTCACCGGTCCTCAGTCGATGCCGAGCTTCTCCAACGGCAACCTGGCGCCCGACCAGAAGCGCGACGTCATCGCCTACCTCGAGGCGACCGACGAGCAGCCCTCCTACGGCGGCTTCGGCCTCGGCTCGCTCGGCCCGGTGTCCGAGGGCATCTTTGCCTGGATCATCGGCATCGGCGGACTCGTGGGCTTCGCGGTGTGGATCGCCGCCCACACCACCCGCTCGACCCGGAGCAAGACCTCGACCGCCGTCGATCACGGAGACCTCGCATGAGCATCCAGCCAGACAAGCCCTCCGGAGAAGTCGCCAAGGTCTCCGACCCCCTGCCCGACCCGGGCCTGCCGGCCCACACGTGGCGTCCGACCGACGTCGACGAAGGGCTCGCCAAGCGCGCAGAGCGTCAGGTCGCCGGCTTCTTCGCCGCCTCGGCGGTGTTCACCGTGCTGTTCTTCGTCTCCTACTTCGTCTTCAAGGTGGGCGACGACTGGGACGTCACCGGAGGGCTCGGCGCCTCGACCGTCGCCCTCGGCCTGACCCTCGGACTGGCCCTGCTCTGCATCGGGGTCGGGATCATCCAGTGGGCGCGCAAGCTGATGACCGACCAGGAGATCATGGAGATGCGCCACCCCGCGCGCTCCTCCGACGAGGACCGCGAGGCCTCGCTCGCGGCGCTCAACGTGGGCCTGGAGGAATCGGGCATCGCGCGACGCCCCCTCATCCGCAACTCGTTGTTCGGCGCCATCGGCGTCATTGCGCTGGCCCCCATCGTGCTGCTGCGTGACCTCGGCCCCACGCCGAGCCAGGTGGAGAACGAGGAAGAGGGTCTCGGCCTCGAGCACACCATCTGGAAGGCCGGCAAGCGAGTCGTGCGCGACGTCGTCGGCACGCCCATCCGCGCCGCCGACCTGCAGATCGGCGACCTGGTCAACGCGGTCCCCGACGGCATGTTCCAGCTCGAGGGCACCGAGCTCCAGGTGCAGAAGGCCAAGGCGGCCGTCATCGTCGTACGCATGGAGCCTGAGGAGATCGTTCCCGGGCCGGGCCGAGAGGACTGGAGCGTCGAGGGCATCGTCTGCTACTCCAAGATCTGCACCCACGTGGGTTGCCCGATCTCGCTCTACGAGCGCACCACGCACCACGTGCTGTGCCCCTGTCACCAATCTACTTTCGATCTCGCCGACTCGGCTAAAGTCGTGTTCGGACCGGCGGCTCGCGAACTTCCGCAGCTGCCGCTCTCGGTGGATGACGAAGGATTCCTGGTCGCCCAGAGCGACTTCACCGAACCCGTGGGACCGAGTTATTGGGGGCGTGGGCAGTGAGTATCGACACCAGTCGTGTAGCCGACAGCAACAGCACGATGGCTGCGACGCCGAAGAAGCCGGCCAAGGTCGGAGCCGTGGCCAACTGGGCCGACGAGCGCCTCGGCCTCGGCGGCGCGATGAAGAAGAACCTGCGCAAGGTCTTCCCAGACCACTGGTCGTTCATGCTGGGCGAGATCGCTCTGTGGAGCTTTGTCGTGCTGCTCCTCACCGGCGTGTTCCTGACGCTCTGGTTCGACCCCAGCATGGCCGAGATCGAGTACCAAGGCTCCTTCGACCCGCTGCGCGGCGTCGAGATGTCCCGCTCGATGGCCTCCACCCTGAACATCTCCTTCGATGTCCGTGGTGGCCTGCTGATGCGTCAGATGCACCACTGGGCCGCGAGCATCTTCATCGCCTCGATGATGATCCACATGATGCGCGTCTACTTCACCGGCGCCTTCCGCAAGCCCCGTGAGCTCAACTGGGTCATCGGTTGCCTCCTGCTGCTCCTCGGAACCCTCGAGGGCTTCACCGGCTACTCGCTGCCCGACGACCTGCTCTCCGGCACCGGCGTCCGCGCCGCCGACGGGTTCCTGAAGGCGACCCCGGTCGTCGGCTCCTACATGTCGTTCTTCCTCTTCGGCGGAGAGTTCCCCGGCGACTCGATCATTCCTCGCCTCTACACGATCCACATCCTGCTCATCCCGGGTCTGCTGCTGGGTCTGATCGCAGCGCACATGTTGCTGCTCGTCTACCACAAGCACACCCAGTGGCCCGGACCCGGCCGCACCGAGGAGAACGTCGTCGGTTTCCCGATGCTCCCCGTGTACGCCGCCAAGGCCGGTGGATTCTTCTTCATCGTCTTCGGCGCCACCGCGGTCATGGGCGGACTGCTCACGATCAACCCGGTGTGGAAGTTCGGCCCCTACGACCCGACCAAGGTCACCGCTGGCTCGCAGCCTGACTGGTACATGGGTTGGCCCGACGGTCTGCTCCGCATCATCCCGGGCTGGGAGTCGACGATCTTCGGCGAACCGATCAGCTGGAACATCATGATCCCGATCCTGATCGTCCCGCCGCTGATGCTGGTCATCCTGATGCTCCTGCCGTTCATCGAGGCGTGGATCACCGGCGACAAGCGCGAGCACCACCTGCTCGAGCGCCCCCGCAACGCCCCGACCCGCACCGCGGTCATGGTCTCCCTGATGACCTTCTACGGCCTCGCCTGGGCGGCCGGCGGCAACGACCTCATCGCCATCAGGCTGGATCTGAGCATCAACCAGATCACCTACTTCATGCGCGTTGCGATCTTCCTCGGACCGGCCCTGGCGTTCTACATCACCCGTCGCTGGTGCATCTCGCTCCAGCGTCACGATGAGAACAAGCTGCTCCACGGCTACGAGACCGGCGTCATCATGCGCTCCCCCGAGGGCGGCTACAGCGAGCGACACCTCCCGATCAGCGAGAACGCGGCCTACACGCTCACCGCTCGCGACCGTGAGCAGGCCTGGACGCCGTCGCAGAAGGTCGACGAGAACGGCGTCGCCGCTCCCGGTGGCCGTCTCGACGGGATCCGCAGCAAGCTGTCGACCCTGATGTACGCCGACAACGTGCAGAAGCCGACGGCTGCCGAGCTCGAGGAGGCGCACCACCACGCCGAGCACGAGCACGCGCTCACCGCTGCGCTCGACGGTCACTCCGCTGATGGTCACCAGTTCGACGGGCACCACGCCGTCGAGGGAGAGAACCTCCGCGGAGACCACTGAGTCACCAGCACCACCCGCAGCACCCACGGGGGCCCGCCAGACGTCGTCTGGCGGGCCCTCGTGCGTCGCGGGGCCTTGCGCCTGTCCTGGCCCCCCCGCCACTCCCCCGCCCACATGGTGGAGGGAGTGGAGGGACTTGAGGGATCAGAGGGCGGAGCCGGCGGCGTAGTCGCTGAAGGACTTGTTCCAGTCGCCGAAACCGTTGGTGAAGGTCATCGGGCGGTCGGTGCCGGTGTACTCGACCACGTCACCTCGCTTACTCAGGGAGTAGAGCCAGCGCGCCTGGTCGGTGCTCAGACCGGTGCAGCCGTGCGAGACGTTCGCGCTCCCCTGCGAGCCCACCGACCACGGGGCAGCGTGGATGAACTCCCCCGAGTAGGTCAGCCGCATGGCGTACTGCACGTTGTCGATGTCGTAGGCCTCGGAGCCGCTGATGCCGACGGTCTCGGAGTTCATCCGCTTCGAGTCGTGCTTCTCCATGATCACCTTGGTGCCAGAGCGCGTCGTGAAGCCGGCCTTGCCCGTGGTGATCGGAATCGTGCGCAGGAGGTCGCCGTTGCTGAAGACCTTCATCTGGTGGGTCCGGGCGTCCACCCGGTAGATGTTGCGGCCTCCGACGGTGAAGTCGACCGACCGGCTCTCCTGCCCGTAGATCCCCCGACCTGCGTCGACACCGTTGATGTCGACGTCGACCGTGACCTCGCTGCCGGCCTGCCAGTACTTCTTGGGACGCCAGTGCGCCTCGTTGTCGCTGAGCCAGTGCCAGGAGCCCACCTGCTCGGGCACAGAGGTCACAGACATGCTCTTCTCGAACTCTGCCCTGTTGCGCACGGCCAGGTCGAAGCTGACGACCACGGGCATCCCGACGCCCACGGTCTCGCCCTGGAGCGGTGCCACGGAGGCGTAGGTCTGCTCGTCCAGCGTGAGGTCCTGGGTGGTGAAACGGCTCGTACGACGGGTGCGCTCCCCCGCGTCGGCGTCCTCGACAACTGTGACGATGGTGTAGTCGGTGCCCGGCTCGAGACGCTCCGCAGCAGTCCAGGCGAAGCGGTCCTCGCTCATCGATCCAGCGACCTGCGCGCTCGCCGAGCGCACGGTCACCGACGCCAGGGTGCCGCCCGCCGCACGGACCCGGACGAGCGTCGACACGGGGACGTCACGTGCCGCACGTCGCGGGGTGGTGCTCACGACCGGGCCGGACGCCCCTGGGGCGGACGCGTCCCTCGCACCGCGCTGTCCGCCGACCTCGACGCCCGCGGACGGCGAGGATGCGTCCGTGCCGGCGTCCGAGCAGGCCACCAGTCCACTGCACGCCATCGTGGCGACGGCCACGAGGGCCAGACGGCGCTTCGACGACTGCACGGACATGCGGCGGCTCCTCAAAAAGCTGATCGAGAGCCGCCGGTGGATCCTGGGCGACTCTCGATCAAGGGTAAAGGAACCCCGGTGGTGCTGTGTCATCGATGGCTGTAGCCAGCCACGACGAGGTGGATCAGTGGGCGTGCTCGCCGCGGTAGTACTCGAAGATCAGGCCGCTCAGTGCGAGCGTGCCGAAGACCGCGCCGATGGCGAAGAGCCACCAGGCCGCCATCGCGACGGCGAACACGATCACGCCGAGGGTCGCGCCGCACCAGAGGGGCCACCACGAGTACGGCGGGAAGAACCCGAGCTCGCCCGCGCCGTCGGCGATCTCACCGTCGTGACGGTCCTCAGGACGCGCATCCATCTTCTTGGCGTGGAAGCCGAGGTAGAGCGCGACCATCAGGGTCAGCAGACCGGTCATGGCCAGCGCAGACGTCCCCGTCCAGTCGCCACCGCCGCCGCCGACGTTGCCATTGCCGGCGCTGTCGGTCACGAGCCAGTAGGCAGGGGTCACCAGCACCAGAAAGATGGTGGTGACGCCGAAGATCCAGGCTTCGACCTTCATCGCGTCTGGTCTCCCTCGGTGTCGGTGTCGAGTCGTTCCTGGATGAGCGTGTCGCGCCCCTCCATGTCGGGGGCGTCGGCGAACTTGCCGTCGCGGGCAGCCTCGTTCTCGTCCAGCTCGATCGCAGCCACCTCGGGGTGGTGCAGGTCGAAGGCCGGCGACTCCGAACGGATGCGCGGGATGCTGTGGAAGTTGTGCCGCGGCGGCGGGCAGCTGGTGGCCCACTCGAGCGAACGACCCCAGCCCCACGGGTCATCGACCTCGACCAGGGGGTTGCGGCGCGAGACGTAGACGTTGTAGAGGAACGGCAGCGTCGAGGCTCCGAGGAGGAACGCGCCGATCGTGGAGATCTGGTTGAGACCGGTCCAGCCGTCGCTCACGAGGTAGTCGGCGTAGCGACGCGGCATCCCCTCGACACCGAGCCAGTGCTGGACGAGGAAGGTGGTGTGGAAGCCCACGAAGAGCAGCCAGAAGTGCACCTTGCCCAGGCGCTCGTCGAGCATCCGACCGGTGAACTTGGGCCACCAGAAGTAGAAGCCCGCGAACATCGCGAACACCACGGTGCCGAAGACGACGTAGTGGAAGTGCGCGACCACGAAGTAGGAGTCGGAGACCGCGAAGTCCAGCGGCGGGCTGGCGAGGATGACGCCGGTCAGACCACCGAAGAGGAAGGTGGTCAGGAAGCCGATCGACCACAGCATCGGGGTGTCGAACGATATGGATCCGCCCCACATGGTCCCGATCCAGTTGAAGAACTTCACCCCTGTCGGGACCGCGATCAAGAACGTCATACCGGCGAAGAAGGGCAGGTTGACCGCCCCGGTCACGAACATGTGGTGGGCCCACACGGCGACCGAGAGGATCGCGATGCCGAGCGTGGCGCCGACCAGTCCGACGTAGCCGAAGATCGGCTTGCGGCTGAAGACCGGGAGGATCTCGGTCACGATGCCGAAGAACGGCAGCGCGATGATGTAGACCTCGGGGTGTCCGAAGAACCAGAACAGGTGCTGCCACAGAATCGCGCCACCGTGTGCGGTGTCGAACACGTGAGCACCGAACTGACGGTCGGCCTCCAGCGACAGCAGCGCACCGGCGAGCACGGGGAACGCGATGAGCACCAGGAGGCTGGTGACCAGCGTGTTCCAGACGAACAGCGGCATCCGGAACATCGTCATGCCGGGCGCGCGCATGCAGATGATCGTGGTGATGAAGTTGACCGCACCAAGGATCGTGCCGAGGCCGGCGAGCCAGAGGCCCATGATCCACAGGTCACCGCCGACACCCGGCGAGCGAACGGCGTCGGAGAGCGGCGTGTAGGCGAACCAGCCGAAGTCAGCGGCGCCGGCCGGGGTCAGGAAGCCCGACCCGGCGATGATGCCGCCGAAGAGGAACAGCCAGTAGGAGAACATGTTGAGCCGCGGGAACGCGACGTCCGGCGAGCCGATCTGCAGCGGCATGATCACGTTGGCGAAGCCGAAGAACAGCGGCGTCGCGAAGAGCAGCAGCATGATCGTGCCGTGCATGGTGAAGAGCTGGTTGTAGAGCTCGTCGTTGACGACCTGGCTGCCCGGGAAGGCGAGCTCGGAGCGGATCAGCATCGCCATCAGTCCGCCGATGAGGAACCAGGCGAAGGACGTGCCGAGGTAGAGCTTGCCGATCAGCTTGTGATCGGTCGTCGTCATGATGGTGACCAGCTGACGACCCAGCGGCTTGCGCGGCTCGGGCACGGTGGTGCCAGCGGGCGGCGGTGCGGTGGTGGTCACAGGCAGGCCTCCTTGATGATGGAGTCGGATTCTTCCTTGGCCACCTGGGTGCGGGCGTAGGTGCCGCCGCAGACCGGGTCGTCGGAGACGAAACCGGCGTCGTACTGGCCCTGGAGGTAGTCCTCGTACTCGGCCTCGGACACGATGTCGACGTTGAAGAGCATGCGCGAGTGGTAGACACCGCACAGCTCGTAGCACTTGCCGGCGTAGGTGCCCTCGACCTTGGGCGTCACCTGGAAGTGGTTGTTCTGGCCCGGCATGACGTCCATCTTGATGAGGAAGCCGGGGACGCC
>NZ_JAXMNS010000141.1:0-8405 GCF_034670285.1 Nocardioides sp.
ACGAGACCTCGCTCCCGGTCACCGTCGACGAGCTCATCCCGCTGACCCGCGCCGTGAGCCGCTCGGTCAGCCGGGCCCTCGTCGTCGGCGACCTGCCGTTCGGCAGCTATCAGGCCTCCGCCGAGCAGGCCTACCTGACTGCCGCCCGCTTCATGAAGGAGGGCGGCGCCCACTGCGTCAAGCTCGAGGGCGGCGTCGAGATGGTGCCGCAGATCCAGAAACTCACCCAGGGCGGCATCCCGGTGATGGCGCACATCGGCTTCACCCCTCAGTCCGAGCATGCTCTCGGGGGCTACCGGGTGCAGGGCCGTGGCGAGACCGGCGCGCGCGTGCTCGAGGACGCGCACGCCGTCCAGGAGGCCGGTGCGTTCGCGGTGGTGATGGAGATGGTGCCCGGCGAGACCGCAGGCCGCGTCACCTCAGAGCTGGCGATCCCCACTATCGGCATCGGCGCCGGGCCCGACTGCGACGGCCAGGTCCTCGTCTGGCAGGACGCCTTCGGACTTCGCCAGGGCCACATGGCGCGCTTCGTCAAGCAGTACGCCGACATGCACGACGTCCTGCTCCAGGCCGCACGTGCCTACGACGCCGACGTCAAGGCGGGCACGTTCCCCGGCCCGGAGCACACCTTCTGAGTCAGCCGACGGAGACGATCGTCGCCTTGAGCGTGACGCCGCGACGCGGCGCATAGCTGACCGTCGTGCCGGCGGCCGCTCCCCGGAGCGCCTGGCCGAGCGGGCTGGTGGGGGTCACGGCCTCCACCCCGGCAGCCACGGCCTCCACCGACCCCACGACGAAGGTCTCGGGGCCGTCGCCGAGGTCGAGCACGACCTGGTCGCCGAGGCTCACGACTCCGGCGACGTGCTCGACCCGGCTGGCCGCGTCGATCTCGAGCTCGAGGGCGGCGATCCGCTCGTCGAGCGTGCCGAGCCGGATGCTCGCCTCCACGTTGGTGGCGCGGTCGGCGATGTCGCCGACCTGCTCCTGGCGGGTCTCGGCGAGGGCCGCGTCGCGCTCGGCCCGCAGGTCCTGCAGGCGGGAGGCGAGAAGGTCGGTGTGGGGAGTGGCAGTTGCGGTCATGGCCAGGGGGTCCTTGTCAGTCGGTCGTTCAGCGAGGAGATACAGAGATATCTCCTCTGCAGTGATCAATGAACCACCCCGAGGGCGGCGATATGCCCGTCTAAGCAACTTCTCAGTCAGCGGCCGTCTGCTGGCTACCGTGACGCCATGTCCTCGAGCCCATCACGCCGCTTCGCCACACCCGCAGGAGTCGCGATCTTCGGCGTCCTCGCCCTGGCCGGGGGCTTGCTGAGCGCTCCGTTCGGGTCGGCTGCCGACAGCATCACCACGCCGACGCGCGCCGTCGCCGAGTCGGTCCTCGACGCTCGCGCCGCCGTCCCCCGACTACGCGTCACGACGAAGGTGGACGGACTCAGTCATGCCTGGGACGTCAAGCAGATCGACGGCGGGCGACTGCTCATCACCGAGCGGGACCCGGCACGGCTCACCGTGGCGCGCCGCAACGGAACCACGTATACCGTCCGCTTCCCCGCCGCCCGGATCTGGACGGCGGGCGAGACCGGGCTGATGGGGCTCGAGGTCGACCGCCGCTTCGGCAGGAACGGGCGCTTCTACACGTGCTCGGGGTGGGAGAAGTCCGGCGGCGGGCACGACATCCGCGTGAACGCGTGGCGCCTGAACGACGCCCGCACCCGCGCGCGGCTGATCAAGCCGTTGATCACCGGACTGCCCACCACCACCGGACGGCACGGCGGGTGCCGCCTGCTGCTGGCCGGCAACGGGGCCCTGGTGGTCGGCACGGGCGACGCCGCCGTCGGCGCCAACCCGCGCGACCTGCGCTCGCTCGGCGGCAAGACGCTGCGCCTGAACCCCCGCACCGGCGCGCCGTGGCCCGGCAACCCCTTCAGCAAGGCCAGGAACCGCGCCAAGCGCTACGTGCTCACCTACGGCCACCGCAACGTGCAGGGACTCGCCGAGCGCAGCGACGGCACCTTGTGGTCGGTCGAGCACGGCCCCGACATCGACGACGAGGTCAACCGCCTGGTGCGCGGCGGGGACTACGGCTGGCACCCCGTGCCCGGCTATGACGAGTCGGCCCCGATGACCGACTTCTCCCTCCCCGGCAAGCAGGTCGGCGCTCGGTGGAGCACCGGTCGGCCGACCCTGGCCACCTCCGGGTCGACGTTCGTCGACGGCACGAAGTGGGGGCGCTACGACGGCGCGCTGGCCGTGGCCGCCCTCAAGGCCGAGCGCGTGGTGTTCGTGAAGTTCAACGCCGCCGGTCGTGACCCGCGCGTCTTCACCCCCGCCGCGCTGCGCTCCTACGGCCGGCTCCGCACCGTCACGCAGCTGCGCAACGGCAACCTGCTCGTCGCCACCGACGGGGTGGACGGTGACGGCAGAATCCTGCTCGTCGGACCCCGCTGATCGGAATCGACACGCGTCAGAACTGACTCTTCAGACGTAACGTGCGGGGTTCACAGAATGTCTTTCTGCGTTACGCGCGGGGCCTAGAAATCGACTCGTCCCGTTCAACGAACAGAGAGCACCCCCATGCCACGAGTTTCTCCTCGGCGCTTCGTCGCGACCTCGGTCGCGGCCACGCTGAGCTTCAGCGCCTGCCTGAGTGCGTTCGCACCACCGTCGGCGCAGGCGATCACCACCGTCCCGACCGACCTCGACACGTCGATCAACATCAACGACGCGCGTCGTCCGGGTCTCGACACCGGCTCCATCCGCAGTATCAGCAACTCTCGGATGGAGGGCTTCGGCAACATCTTCGTGCATGTCGACGGCACCGAGGCTCCCCGCATGAACGACCAGATGGTCCGCGGCTTCGGGCTGACCGCCGGTGGTTCCGGCACCTTCGACTCGACGCAGTCGGTGCGGCTGGGCGACGTCCTCATGACGCGCAAGGTCGCCGTCGACGCGGCCACCGGCACGACCAGCTTCTTCGACACCTTCACCAACACCGGCACCGGGACCACGACGTTGGCGGCCTCCTTCGGCGGCTCGCTCGGCTACGGGAACGCCGAGACCACCGCGGGAACCGTGGCCGACAGCACCACCGGCGACGCCGTGGTCGATACCGCCGACACCTGGATCGCCGCGACCACGAGCGGCAACTACCGCCCGTCGGGCGTCGTCGTGGGCGCCGGGGTCGACGCCCTCGGCAACCAGCAGGCCAACCCCTTCGAGGTGGCCTACTCCCCCACCGGCAGCCAGGCCAACGACATCGGCTTCATCCACGAGCTGAGCGTCGAGCCCGGCGAGACGACCTCGTTGATGCGATTCGTGCTCACCGGCGAGCGCGGTGACTCCACCCAGATCGTGACCGACACGGCCGCGCTGGCAGCGGCCCCGGACTTCTCCGCGCTCTCCACCGACGAGATCTGCACCCTGGAGAACTGGGACCTCACCGACTACGTCGCCGACTGCGCCGGCGCGGACCCGCTCGACCTCCCCGCGGCCCCGATCGAGGTCCCGGGCTCCACCGACATCGCCTACGACGTGGTCGGCAAGACCATCGCCGAGCTCCAGGCCGACCTGGTGGCGGGCACGGTGACCTCGGTGGACATCACCCAGGCCTACCTCGACCGGATCGCGGCGTACGACACGGGCGCCTACGGCTTCAACTCCTTCATCACCGTGGCCGAAACCGCGCTGGCCCAGGCCCGCGAGGCCGACGAGGCCCGCACCGCCGGGACCACCGGTGATCTGCTCGGCATCCCGATGGGCGTCAAGGACATCTACGACACCGTCGACATGCCCACCACCGGCGGCACGCGCGCGCTGGAGGAATGGGAGACCGGCGCCGACGCCTGGCAGGTCGCCAAGCTGCGCGAGGCGGGGGCGGTGATCATCGGCAAGACCAACCTGTCGGAGTTCGCGAACTCCGGGTCGTTCAGCGAGAGCGGCTACATGCAGTCGTGGAACGGGCTCTTCCCGTCGAAGTCGTCCTTCGGCTCCAGCGGCGGCTCGGCCACCGCGGTGGCCGCCGACCTGGCGGCCGCCACCATGGGCACCCAGACCGGGGTCTCGCTCTACGCTCCCTCGACGGGCGCCGGGCTGACCACGTTCCGAGGCACCGACGGACTCACCAGCACCGACGGCGTGATGCCGCTGACCTGGGCAACCGACTACGCAGGTCCCATGGCAAAGGACGTCACCGACGTGGCCTCGATCCTGGATGCCACCGCCAGCCGGAGCACCGGCAACAACCCCGACGACCTCCTCACCGCTCGTGTCGACAACGACCTGCGCCCCGAGGAGTGGAAGAGCGCGCTCGACGAGGACTCCCTCGCGGGCAAGGTGATCGGCTACCGACCCGAGTCGTTCCAGTCGACGCAGGTCACCGACGACGACGCCGGTGCGACCGTGCTCGCCCAGGTCACAGCCGCGTTCGAGTCGGCCGGCGCCACTCTGGTGCCGATCACCGGCAGCCCAACCGCCCCGCCGTCCGCCGACTACCCGACCGAGGGCAACGCCGGCGCCGAGGGCTGGGAGCGCTACATCGCCATCGATCGCCCGGGCGTCTTCCCCTACACGACCGAGGAGCTGTTCGAGAACCCGCTCAACCTCCCCTACAACGTGTCGAGCGACTACACCCGCGTCCCGATGGACGACACCAGCGCGGACAACCTGCTGGCCCGTCGCGACCAGTACAAGCTCAACGCTGCTGAGTGGATGGACACCGCCGCGGCGACCCCGGTCGACGCGGTCATCTACCCGGGATTCCTGACCTCGATGGGCAACAACGACACGTCTTCGGCGATCCACACCGCGGATCGCGCCTCCGGAGTGATCACGCAGAGCGTCGGCCTGCCGACCGTGATCCTGCCGGTCGGTCTCAACACCGAGGGGCAGACCAACAACATCCAGATCGTCGGGCGCGCCTGGGCCGACACCGACGTCCTCGGGATGGGCTACGCGCTCGAGCAGATCGTCGATGCCCACGTGCAGTCCGAGTACGCCCCCGCCCTGGAGTGGAGCGGTCCGGCGGAGTCCATCACGTCGCTGGAGCTCGACGAGTCGAGCACGACCTTCCGTGACCGGGTGAGCGCGACCGTGACGGTCGCCTCCGACCCGGGTGCCTCCGGCAAGGTCAGCATCGAGGTCGCCGGCACCACCGTGCGCGGCACCCTTGTCGACGGCGTGGCCACCGTGCTGCTGCCCAGGAAGACGCCGGTCGGCACCCACCTGGTCACGGCCACCTTCACCGGGTCCGACAGCGTCGCCGGCAGCGAGGCCACCGCCACGCTGAAGATCACGCGCACGGTTCCCGAGATCGCGGCGCGCCTGGCGTCGTCCACGGTCGACAAGGGCGAGCGGGCCACCATCCGCGTCACCCTCGACAGCGGGATCCCGGGTCGGGTCACCGTCCTGCTGTATGACACGAAGTCGGTCGTGAAGTCGCTGGAGATCGGCCACCAGAAGAACAAGAAGGTGAAGGTCCCCAGGCTCGCTCCAGGTCGTCACGTGCTTCGACTCCTCGTCGTCGCCGGGCCGGGCAACGAGGCCGAGAAGAGCGACAAGCTGGTCCTGAAGGTCCGCAGCTAGTCACCGCACCGTCGCGGGCGGCGGCATCGAGGACACAGGTCCTCGGTGTCGCCGCTCAGGCGCCCCAGTCGAGCAGCGAGGCGCCCCCGAGCAGGGTGACGAACCACAGCGCGATCGCGACGAGCCCGAGCACCGCGATGCGACGAGGGGCACGCGTCCACCACGAGCACGCCTTCACGAACATGAGCAACCAGACGAACATGAGCAGCGCGACCGCCCACCAGGGCGCGACCAGGGCGCTCGCGCCGTAGAGGAAGAACGCGGCGGCCATCAGGATCATCCCGCCGAACGGCCAGAAGGTGATCTCCTTCTGGGCCTGCGGCGGCTTCGCGACGCGACGTCGTGTGAGCAGGGGGATCAGTCCTCCAGCTGCTGGTCGTCGTTCCACCGCGGGTCGTGGTCCCACTCGTCGGTGCGCTCGGCGGCGTTCTCCAGCGCCCGCGAGGCGTCGGCCTCGGTGTCGTAAGGCCCCAACCGGTCCTTGTTGGGGCACCCGTCACGACCCTCCACACGGTCGTGCTTGATGCAGTACCAGTACTCCGGCGCGTCCGACATGTACCCGAAACTACACTTCCCCAGGTGACCTCGCTCCCTCCGCGCACCGCCACCACCCGCTCCCCGATCACCCCGGGCACGATCTCGCCCCGGCGACCGGTGCCGGCCCACGTCCGCCGTCCGGAGTACGTCGACCGCCCCTCTCCCACGCCGTACGACGGCCCGGAGGTCAAGGACGAGGAGACGATCGCCAAGATGCGGGTCGCCGGTCGCCTGGCCGCCCAGGCCCGCGACCTGGTGGGCTCACACGTCGCGCCCGGCATCACCACCGACGAGCTGGACCGGATCGGTCACGAGTTCCTCTGCGACCACGGCGCCTACCCCTCCACCCTCGGCTACCGCGGCTTCCCCAAGTCGCTCTGCTCGAGCGTCAACGAGGTCATCTGCCACGGCATCCCCGACGACCGGGTCGTCGAGGACGGCGACATCGTCAACATCGACATCACCGCCTACCTCGACGGCGTGCACGGCGACACCAACGCGACCTTCCTGGCCGGCGACGTCGACGAGGAGTCGCGACTCCTCGTCGAGCGCACCCGCGAGGCACTGCAGCGCGGCATCAATGCCGTCAAGCCCGGCCGCCGCATCAACATCATCGGTCGCGACATCGAGTCCTACGCCAAACGTCACGGCTACGGCGTCGTGCAGGAGTTCACCGGTCACGGCATCGGGACGTCGTTCCACTCCGGGCTGATCGTCCCTCACTACGACGACCCCGACCACGACGACCTCATCGAGGTCGGGATGACCTTCACGATCGAGCCGATGCTCAACCTCGGGGTGCGCGAGTGGGAGATGTGGGACGACGAGTGGACCGTCGTGACACGTGACCTGAAGCGCTCGGCCCAGTTCGAGCACACCCTGCTCGTGACGCGCGACGGTGCGGAGATCCTGACGACACCCTGAAACACGGGTGTGACAGCGCACGTCAGGCCGGACCACTAGGGTCGGTTCATGGCGATGTTCCACGGCTACGGGGGCACAGGACCCGCATACGACGAGATGTTCGACGGCGACCGCTTGCGGCCGCCGTACCTGCGTCTGCGCGACTCACTCGACACGATGACGACGCCTGAGCTCGTCAGCCGGGTAGAGGCGCTGCAGGCCAGCTATCTCGACCAGGGGGTGACCTTCGACATCGGCGGTGAGGAGCGGGCCTTCCCGCTCGACATCTTGCCGCGGGTGATCGAGCAGGACACCTGGGCGACGATGGAGGCCGGCGTCCAGCAGCGGGTCAAGACCCTCGAGCTGTTCCTCGCCGACGTCTACGACGCCGGTCGGATCTTCGACGACGGAGTGATCCCGCGGCGCGTGATCACGACCTCGTCGCATTACCACCGGGCCTCGGCCAACATCCGGCCCCCGAACGGCGTGCGGGTGCACGTGTCGGGCATCGACCTGATCCGCGACAACCTCGGCGAGTTCCGCGTGCTCGAGGACAACGTGCGGGTGCCCTCCGGCGTCTCCTACGTGATGACCAACCGGCGTGCCATCAGCGCGGCGCTGCCCGAGACGATCGCCCAGCACCGCATCCGCCCGGTCGCGGCCTACCCGCAGCGGCTGCTGGCTGCCCTGCGCGCGGCGGCCCCGGCCGGTGTGACCGACCCGAACGTCGTCGTGCTCACGCCCGGCGTCTACAACGGCGCCTACTTCGAGCACGCCCTGCTCGCTCGCACCATGGGCGTCGAGCTCGTCGAGGGACGCGACCTCGAGTGCCGTCGCGGCCGCGTGATGATGCGCACCACCCAGGGCCTGGCCCCGGTGCACGTGATCTACCGCCGGATCGACGACGAGTTCCTCGACCCGGTCCACTTCCGCGCGGACTCCATGCTCGGCTGCCCCGGCATGATCGATGCCGCGCGCGCCGGCAACGTGACGCTGGCCAACGCGGTGGGCAACGGCGTGGCCGACGACAAGCTCGTCTACACCTACATGCCCGACATCATCCGCTACTACCTCAACGAGGAGCCGATCCTCAAGAACGTCGACACCTGGCGGGTGGGCGACGCCGAGGCACGCGAAGAGGTGCTCGACCGCCTCGACGAGCTGGTCCTCAAGCCGGTCGACGGCTCCGGCGGCAAGGGCATCGTCATCGGCCCTCGCGCCACCAAGGCCGAGCTCGACGAGCTGCGGGGCAAGGTCCGCGAGGACCCGCGCTCCTGGATCGCGCAGCCGGTCGTGCAGCTCTCGACCGTGCCGACCTTCGTGGACGGCGAGCTCGGACCGCGTCACGTCGACCTGCGGCCCTTCGCCGTCAACGACGGCAACCG
>NZ_JAXMNS010000142.1:0-8398 GCF_034670285.1 Nocardioides sp.
GCCGCGTCGCTTGATCTCCACCGCGACGCTGGCGCCGGCGGCGTCGCGACACATCAGGTCGACCGGACCGATGGCCGTGGGGTACTCCCGTCGTACGAGGACCAGGCCGTCAGCCAGGCTCGCGGGATGCTCGGCCAGCAGCTCCTGGAGGTGCTTCTCGACGCCGTCCTTCTGCAGGCCCGGGTCGACGCCGAGGTCGTGGCTGGAGTCGCTGACGACCTCCTCGAGCAGGATGCGCAGGGTGTCGTCGGTCTTCGTCGACGTCACCGTCCACTCGACCTGTCCGTCGTCGGTGGTGCCCTCGCGAAGCGTGCAGGGCGGTGACATCCAGTTGAGGGGCTTGTAGGACCCTCCGTCGGAGTGCACGAGGACCGAGCCGTCGGCCTTGATCATCAACACCCGGGTGGCCATCGGCAGGTGGGCCGTCAGGCGTCCCGCGTAGTCGATCTGGCAGCGGGCGACGACGAGTCTCACGGACGGTGAATCTACCTCCCTAGGCTTCAGCCATGACCTCGGCCTCCATCCGCCTGGCCCGGCCCTCCGACCTGCGCCATCTCGCCGGCGTCGAGGACGCCGGTCTGGTGCTCTTCGAGGAACACTTCAATCGGACGCATGCCGCGCTGGCCTCGCCGGCACCGAGCGGGGGAGAGCGTGACCAGGCCGGGACGCTGCTGGTGGCGGACGTCGGTGGCGAGGTAGTCGGCTTCGCCCACCTGACCTTCGCCGACGATCGCGCGCACCTCGAGCAGGTGTCGGTGCTGCCGTCGTACGGGCGCCAGGGGATCGGCGCCGCGCTCGTGCGAGCGGTGATGTCCGAGGCCCGCGGGTCGGGCCACCGGGAGCTCTCGTTGTGCACGTTCGCCGACGTGCCCTGGAACGGGCCGTTCTACGGCACGCTCGGCTTCGTCGAGGTCGACGATCTCGAGCCCTTCCAGGTGCGGCTCCGCGAGCACGAGCGGGCCCTGGGTCTCGACGGGATCGGCCGTCGTGTGGTGATGCGGGCGCCGCTGTGACGGGCACAAGTTACCGACGAGTGAACATGGTGCAGGTGGGCCGCTCGCGCGTGGAATGATGCGCGCCATGAGTGTTGAGACCCCCGAGACCCCGGCCCGCAGCTTCACCACGATCGGCGTTGTCGGTCTCGGCACCATGGGTGCCGGGATCGCCGAGGTGTTCGCCCGCAACGGCTACGCCGTGATCGGTGTCGAGCTGAACGACGAGGGTGTGGAGCGCGGCCGCCAGCACCTGGCCAACTCGACCGGGCGTGCGGTCAAGCGCGAGAAGATGACCGAGGAGGAGCAGAACGACCTCCTGGGCAAGATCACGTTCACCACCGCCATCGAGGACCTCGCCTCTGCCGACCTCGTCGTCGAGGCGGTCGTGGAGTCGATGGAGACCAAGAAGGCGATCTTCCGCAGCCTCGACAAGATCGTTGGCCCCGACACCGTCCTGGCCACCAACACCTCCTCGCTCTCGGTCACCGAGCTGTCGACCGCGACGTCGGCCCCGGGCCGCGTCATCGGCGTCCACTTCTTCAACCCTGCGCCGGTCCAGAACCTCGTCGAGGTCGTGCGCACCGTGGTCACCGAGCCCTCCGTCCTCACCGACGTGCAGGCGCTCCTCGGCTCGCTGGGCAAGAGCCCCGTCGTGTGCGGCGACAAGGCCGGCTTCATCGCCAACACGCTGCTCTTCGGCTACCTCAACCACGCCGCCTCGATGTTCGAGGGTCGCTACGCCACGCGCGAGGACATCGACGCTGCCATGCGCTTCGGCTGCGGCTACCCGATGGGCCCGTTGGCGCTGCTCGACCTGATCGGCCTCGACACGGCCTACGAGATCCTCGAGACGATGTACCTCCAGGGTCGCGACCGGCTCCCCGCCCCGGCGCCGATCCTCAAGCAGATGGTCACCGCCGGCCTGCTCGGCCGCAAGACCGGTCGCGGGTTCTACACCTACGAGGCCCCCGACAGCTCCGCGATCGTCGCCGACGACAAGACGCCGTCGGCCGACGAGGCGCCGCAGCTCAAGCACGACATCAAGCAGGTCGGTGTCGTCGGCACCGGCACGATGGCTGCCGGCATCGCCGAGGTCTTCGCCAAGAGCGGCTACGACGTGCTCTACGTCGGTCGCTCGGCCGAGAAGGTCGAGGGCGTGCGGACGATCGTCACGAAGAACTTCGACAAGCAGATCCAGCGTGGCCGCGCGACCGAGGAGGCCAAGGCCGAGGTGCTCGCCCGGATGACCGGCACCACCTCGCTCGACGACCTCAAGGACGTCGACCTCGTCGTCGAGGCGATCGCCGAGGACCTCCAGATCAAGACGACCCTCTTCGAGAACCTCGACGAGATCTGCAAGCCCGGCGCGATCCTCGCCACGACGACGTCCTCGCTGCCCATCATCTCGATGGCGAAGGTGACGAGCCGGCCGCAGGACGTCATCGGCATGCACTTCTTCAACCCGGCCACGATCATGAAGCTCGTCGAGGTCGTCTCCACGGTCTCGACCGACGAGGCCGTCACCGAGACCACGCGCGCGCTATGCGCCAAGGTCGGCAAGGTCGCGGTCTCGTGCGGCGACCGCGCGGGCTTCATCGTCAACGCGCTGCTGTTCCCCTACCTCAACGACGCGGTCAAGATGCTCGAGGCGCACTACGCCACGGCCGACGACATCGACCTGGCCATGAAGCAGGGCTGTGCGCTGCCGATGGGCCCCTTCGAGCTGCTCGACGTGGTCGGCAACGACGTGTCGCTCGCCATCCAGCGCGAGCTCTACAAGGAGTTCCGCGAGCCCGGGTTCGCTCCGGCGCCGCTGCTCGAGCACCTGGTGACCGCCGGTTACCTGGGTCGCAAGACCACGCGCGGCTTCCGCGACTACTCGCGTCGCTGAGCCGACCCGACCGACCCTGGCCGACCCTGACCGACCCCGGAGACACTGAGACCTGATGAGCACGTGGTGGACCCTGCACCGGGACGGTCGCCCGGTCGACGGCGCGATCGTCGCGCCAGGCGAACGACTCACCTGGCCGCGCACGATCGGCCTCGGCGCCCAGCACGTGGTGGCGATGTTCGGGGCGACCTTCCTGGTGCCCCTGCTCACCGGGTTCCCGCCCACGGCGACCTTGTTCTTCTCCGGGGTCGGCACGCTGCTGTTCCTGGTGATCACCCGCAACCGGGTGCCGAGCTACCTCGGCTCGTCGTTCGCGTTCATCGCGCCGATCCAGGCCGCGGTCGCAACCGGGACGATGGGCAACGCCCTGTTCGGGGTGCTGGCCGTCGGCCTGACCCTGGCCTTGGTCGGAGCGGTGGTCACCCTCACCGGTGCGGGGTGGATCGACGCGTTGATGCCTCCGGTGGTCACCGGGGCGATCGTGGCGCTGATCGGGCTCAACCTGTCCGGCGCGGCGACGAGCAGCTTCGCCCTGTCGCCGGGGGTCGCAGCGGTCACCCTGGTGGTGCTGCTCCTCGTGGCCGTGGGGCTGCGCGGCATGGCGGCTCGCCTCTCGATCCTGCTGGGAGTCGTGGCGGGCTACGTCGCCGCGGCGATCGCCGGGGTCGTCGATCTCTCTCCGGTCGGCGAGGCTGCCTGGATCGGGGTGCCTGACTTCTTCGCCCCCGAACCCTCCTGGGCCGTGCTGCCGGCGTTCATCCCGGTCGTGCTCGTGCTCGTGGCCGAGAACGTCGGTCACGTGCGCACCGTCGCGCACCTGACGGGCGACGAGTCGATCAACGAGAGCACCGGCCGCGCGCTGCTGGCCGACGGGATCGCCACGACGCTGGCGGGTGCCGGCGGCGGCTCGGGCACCACGACGTACGGCGAGAACATCGGCGTGATGGCCGCGACCCGGGTCTACTCGACGGCCGCGTACGCCGTGGCGGGAGTCGTGGCGATCCTGCTCAGCCTGTCGCCCAAGTTCGGCGCCCTCGTCAACACGATCCCGTCCGGGGTGCTCGGGGGAGTGACGGTCGCGCTGTACGGCCTCATCGGGGTGATCGGGGTCAAGATCTGGATCGACAACGGCGTGGACTTCTCACGACCGGTCAACCAGCTCACCGCGGCGGTGGCACTGGTCATCGGCATCGGGGACCTCACCCTCGACCTCGACCCGGGCGGCGGCGAGGTGGTCGTGACCGGGATCGCCCTCGGCACCGTCGCAGCGCTGGTGGTCTTCCACTCGATGAGCGCGATCGAGCGTGCTCGCGGGGTGCGCGACCACGACCCCGCCCACTCCTGACGACGGCTCAGCTCTGGCTCTGTCGCGCGCGGTAGGCAGCGACGGCGTTGCGGTTGCCGCAGGTCGTCGAGCAGAAGCGCCGTGAGCGGTTGCGCGACAGGTCGAGCACCACGCCGTCGCAGTCGTCGTCGGCGCACCGGCCCAGGCGCGACATCTCGTCGGCGCGGATGACGTCGACCATCGCCATCGCCGTCTCCACGCGGATCCGCTTGGGCAGGGCCTCCTCGTAGGAGACCGCGTGGAGGTGCCAGTCGAACTCGTCGTGACGCATCAGCTGAGGCAGCGCCTGCTCGTCGAGCAGCATCTGGTTGACGATGCCCGCGGCCTCCTCGCGGTCAGCGAGCAGAAGGGTGCGGAGGTCTCCGCGCAGCGCGCGGACCGCCTCGAGCTCGGCGACGTCCGCGTCGTGGCGCCCGGAGTAGTCGTAGTCGGTGAAGATCTGCGCGAGCTCCGCGACGGTGGTCAGGGTGTCGGGTTCGAGGGCGGTGTTGGCCAGCACGGTGGCGGCCTGCAGAGCTAGCTCGACGTCATGACTGAAAACCATTTTGACAGATTACCGCAATCTCCTTAATGTCATGACTCATGAGCACGTTGACGAATGACGCCCCGGTGGCCCGGTTCGAGGGGAGCCGTGCCCGCTCGGGCCTGACGCTGGCTCTGGTGTCGGCGGTCTCCTTCGGTCTGGCCGGTGCCCTGGCGCGCCCCCTGCTCGACAACGGCTGGAGCCCGGGCGCCGTCGTCCTGGCGCGCATCGCGCTGGGGGCCCTGATCGTGGTCCCGTTCGGGATCCGCTCGCTGCGGGGCGACTGGGCTCCGGTGCGACGCAACGCGCGACTGATCGTCATGTACGGCGTGCTCGCGGTGGCCGGGGCGCAGTTCTGCTACTTCTCGGCCGTCTCCTACATGCAGGTCGCCCCGGCACTGCTCATCGAGTACACCGCACCCGTGGCGGTCGTGGTCTGGCTGTGGCTGCGCCACGGGCAGCGACCCGGACTCATCACCGTGGCCGGCGGCGCGCTCTGTGCCCTCGGACTGATCCTGGTGCTCGACCTGTTCTCCGGCGCCGGTGGACTGAGTCTGGCCGGGGTCCTGTGGGCGCTGGCCGCGATGGTCGGTCTCGCTGCCTACTTCGTGCTCGGCGCCGAGGACAGCACCGGACTCCCGCCCCTCGCGCTTGCCGCCGGTGGCCTCGTGGTCGGCGCCGTCGTCCTCGCAGGCCTCGGACTGGTCGGCCTGATGCCGGTCCGGGCGACGAGCGCGACAGCCCCGTACGCCGGGGTCGAGGTCGACTGGTGGGTGCCGCTCGCCGTGCTCGGTCTGGTCTCGGCAGCGATCGCCTACGTGACCGGGATCGGGGCCGCGCGTCAGCTCGGCTCGCGGCTGGCCTCGTTCGTCGCCCTGAGCGAGGTCGTCTGTGCGGTGGCCTGGGCCTGGCTGCTCCTCGGCGAGCTGCCCGGCGCGGTTCAGCTCGTCGGTGGAGTGCTGGTGCTGGTCGGGGTGGTCGGCGTCAAGCTCGGCGAGCCCGCCTCGGAGCACCCCGAGCCGGTCCCGGCCTGAGGGTCCGCGACACGACGCGCTAGCGCTGATCCTGACGCTTGACCACGACCTCGCGCATCACCAGCAGCACCGCCGCAGCGGTGGGGATGGCCAGCAGGGCTCCGACGACGCCGAGCAGCGCCGCACCGATGAGGGCTGCGATGACGGTCACCGCACCCGGGATGTCGACCGAGCGCTTCATGACGCGCGGGTAGATGACGTAGTTCTCCACCTGCTGGTAGACCACGTAGAAGATCGCGCAGATGATGCCGGTGCGGATGTCGGTCGCGAAGGCGATGGCCGTCACCAGCACGGCGCCGATCGTCGCCCCGATCATCGGGATGACGTCGAGCAGCGCCACGACGAACGCCAGCGCCACGGCGTACTCGCCGAGACCGATCGCGAACAGGAACACCAGCGACGACAGCCCCGCGGTGAGTCCGACGATGAAGGCTCCGGAGACGTAGCCGCCCACGTTGCGGAGCACACGGTCACCGAGCAGGGTGACCCGCTCGCGACGCGACGCGGGGGCGAGGTTGTAGAAGGCGTTCTTGGTCAGCTCGAGCGAGGCGAGGAAGTAGAGCGTCAGGACGACGACGATGAAGGCGTTGAAGAGCACCGAGAGCACTTTGAGGCCGAAGCCGAGCGCTCCGCCGAAGAGGCCGCTGACGAAGTCGCCGCCGGCGACGTAGTCCTTGATCTTCTCGATGACGCCGAACTCGTCGTTGAACTCCTGGACGCGCCGGTTCTCCTGCAGCTGGTCGAGCCAGTCGGGAACGTTGCCGCTGAGGGCGTTGACCTGCTCGGTGATGACGGGGGCGATCGCGACGACGAAGAGCACGACTGCGCCGAGGGCGGCCAGGATGACCGCCGTCAGCGCTCCGGGCCGGGGGAGGCCCCGGCGCTCGAGGAACTCCACGGCCGGGTTGAGGCCCGCGGCCAGGAAGAGCGCCACCACCACGAGCAGCAGCACCGAGGCGATGCTCGTGACGGCTTGGAAGAGGAACCACGCCAGGAAGACACCGAGGGCGCCGACGAAGCCGATGTAGAAGGGGTTGCGGCGTGAGAACGGCGCCCCGGGCTCGCCGAGGTCGTCGGTGACGACGAAGATGCCCACCGGCTCGTGCTCGAGCTGGTGGGGCACCTCGTCGGTGTCAGCGGTCGTGCCGGTCCCGGGAGCCGCGGCGGGGTCGACCCGGTCCGTCTGCTCGACGGGGTCCGGGTCGGGGCTCAACTCTCGTCCTCGGCGAATCCGGCGACGACGTCGCGGAGCGAGGCGAGCTGGGCGGTGATCGCGTCACGGCGCTTGACGAGTCGGTCGAGCTCGGCTTTGGTCGCGGCGATCTCGCGCTGAGCGGCGTCGTCGCCGGCGCTGGAGATCTGCTCGGCCTTGTGGTTGGCCGCGGCGACGATCTGCTCGGCCTCCCGGCGCGCGCGGTGGAGCAGCGCCTCGGACTCCGTGGCGGTGGCGGCACGGTTGGCGGTTGCCTGCTGCGTGGCGGCGGTGGCACGCTCCTCGGCGGCGGCCGCGCGCTGCTCGGCCTCCTCGACGAGCCGCTTGGTCTCGGCGACCGCGCTGTTGTGGTGGTCGGTGGCCTCGCGGGCCAGCCGCTCCTTCTCGACCGCCAGCGTGCGGCGGGCCTCCTGCACCTCGCGGTCGGCAGCGGCGCGGGCCTGCTCGACCTCGCGCTGGGCGCCGGTGCGCATCTCCGAGCTCTCCTGCTGAGCGGCCAGACGGATCTGGTCGGCCTCGCGCTTGGCCGAGGCGACGAGGTCGGAGGCCTCGCCCTCGGCGAGGTTGCGCTCCTGCTCGGCGTCGGCCACCATCCGCGAGCGCGTCTCGTCGAGCTCACGGAGCTGGACGACCTTCATGTCCTCGACCTCGCGGGCGGCGTCCGAACGGATCGCCCGGGCATCGCGCTCGGCCTGGGCGCGGATCTCGGAGGCGTCGCGCTGGGCCACCTCACGGATCTCGTCGGCCTCCTCCTCGGCGAGGCGGAGCATCGTGCTGGCCCGACCGCCGAGGCCGGCGTACGACGGGGTCTTGATCTCGGCGAGGTCCGACTTGGCCTGCTGCAGCGCCTCCTCGAGCTCGACGACGCGGGTCTCGGACTGGTTGAGGCTGGCGCTCAGGCCGGCCTTCTCGCCGCTGAGCTGGTGGACGCGGGCATCGACGGCGGCACGGTCGTAACCGTTGCGCCGTACGACGGGGAACGTGGAGGTTCCGGTGGAGCCTGACGCCTGGGGCGCGGAGGCCGCCGGGGCCGCCGTCGGGCGCTGGACCGAGGTCGCAGCCGGCGCGGAGGCCGACTGCCTACCCGGGGTGGCCGGCGGAAGGACCGGACGCTTCTGAGCGGCCGGCGCGGCGCCGGTCGACGGGGGAGCCGTCTGCTTGTCGATCACCGGAATGACCTGGGTCGACTCGGTGTCCGCGTCGACGTCGGCGCCGACAGGACGGTCACCGCTCTCGTCGGGATCCTGGTCGAAGATGGACAGGCCCTGGTCGGAGCTCATGCTGCGACACCCACTCTCACGTCGTCGTACGGACTGCGTCGGTGCCAGTCTGTCCGATGCCCGGGCCGGACGACACCCCGGCTCGCGGGCGGTCCGCCCCGCAGGGTGAGGGAAACG
>NZ_JAXMNS010000143.1:0-8393 GCF_034670285.1 Nocardioides sp.
GGTGCGGAGCGGGCTGGCCGCAGCCGCGGTGGCCGTGACGGTGGGCGTGGCCGGCGTGGTCGTCGTACCAGGCCTGCTCGGGGAGGACTCCGCGGTGACCCCGGCCGACCGCGACCCCGACGACCCCGACGACACCGCGCCCGCGATCATCCAGGGCGGCGGCTACCGACCCGCAGGCTTCTTCCGAGACGTGGTCGGCGGCAGCGCCGTGCCGTCGATCGCGCGGTACTACCGGACCACCCCGCGGATCATCTTCACCGCCCGCTTCGAGTGGTCGCCCGACCCCGCAGGGGTCTCCTACCTGGGCGACCTGTCGCTGGAGCGCTACCGCTCGGACGCCGCCCAGCGGTGCTCGCGCTTCGTCGGAGGTCGAGCCACCTGCACCACGCGGGACGACGGCTCGGTCGTCGGCCGCTACGAGGTCCCGGCCGACGGTGCCTTCCTCGCCCCGGTGTCGGAGGAGGGCCCGTTGCGGCTGGCCGAGTCGGACGGCGTGCTGCGCGGCGTGACCGCCTTCCGCACCGACGGGCGTGCCGTCACCGCTCTCGCCTGCAACTGCAGCAGCCCGAACGGCGACGTCCTCACCGAGGCGCCTCCGGTGACGTTCGAGGCCCTGGAGGACGTCGTGACGGACCCGTCCTGGGGGCTGCGGGTCGGCGGCGACCAGGACGGCTAGGAGCGCTGGGCGAGCCGGTGCGAGAGCGAGTGGGCTCCCGCCAGGAGGAGGTGGCCCAGCTCAGGTCGCCGGGCGTCGGAGAAGCGGTGCGCGACCCCGGTGAGGCTGAGGGCACCGACCGGGGTCCCGTCCGGGTCGAATACGGCCGCGGCCATGCCCCAGCTGCCCTCGACGAGCAGCCCGGGGTGGGTGGCGTAGCCGGCAGCCCGGGTGGCGTCCAGCCGCTGCCGCACCTTCTCGGCGGTGTGCTCGGGTCCGAAGGCGCCGGTGAGGTCCGTGCGGTCGAGGTACTCCTCGCGCTCGGGGCCCGGGAGGAAGGCGAGGATCGCCAGGCCGGCGGAGGCGACCCCGAGCGGGAACCGGGTCCCGTGGTTGAGCACGTGGGAGCGGAGCGGGAAAGCGCCGTCCTCCCGGATGAGGCAGATCGACTCGTCACCGCGGCGGGCGGAGTAGAAGGCGCTCTCCCCGGTCTCGACCGCCAGCGTGCGCACGAACGGGTGCGCCAGGTGGGTGACGTCGTAGCGCGGGGCCGCGGAGCGGCCGAGGAAGTGCAGCTCGGGCCCCAGCTGCCACAGGGCTGTCTCGCCGACGCGCTGGAGGAGGCCCTGCTGGGCCAGGGACGTGAGCAGGCGATGCGTCGTGGGTCGCGCCAGCGCGCTCGCCTCGCTGATCTGGGTGGTCGTGGCACCCGCAGGCTCGAACTGCGCCACCGTGCGGAGCAGCAGTCCGACCCGGGCGACCACGTCCACGGGTGCTGTCACGCCTCGACCCTAACCCTTCGGCGTCCACTCAGTGAACGCGTCGACGAGCCGGCTGCCGTGAGATGACCGGTTTGCGCCTGACCTGCGATCGACGGTTGACCACGGGCTCCGGGCCGAGTTGAGTCTGCGCCATGGACAAAGTGGTCTCCTCGGCAGCCGACGCGGTCGCCGACATCAAGTCAGGCTCGACCCTCGCGGTCGGCGGGTTCGGGTTGTGCGGCATCCCGTCGGTGCTGATCGAGGCGGTGCTGGCCTCCGGGGTCGACGACCTCGAGGCGTTCAGCAACAACGCCGGGGTCGACGACTGGGGGCTCGGACGGCTGCTCGCGGCCGGCCGGCTGCGGCGGATGGTCGCCTCCTACGTGGGGGAGAACAAGGAGTTCGCCCGCCAGTACCTCGCTGGTGAGCTCGAGGTCGAGCTGACCCCGCAGGGCACGCTCGCCGAGCGGATGCGCGCCGGTGGGTCGGGCATCGCGGCGTTCTTCACCGCCACCGGTGGCGGCACCCAGGTCGCCGAGGGCGGCCTGCCCTGGCTCTACAACTCCGCCGGTGAGGTCATCAAGGCCTCGCCGCCGAAGGAGACCCGCGACTTCGAGGTCGACGGCGTGACCCGCGAGTTCGTGCTGGAGGAGGCGATCGTCGCCGACTTCGGTCTGGTGCGCGCCTGGAAGGGCGACCGCCACGGCAACCTGATCTACAAGGACTCCGCGCGCAACTTCAACCCGCTCGCCGCGATGTGTGGCCGCGCGACGATCGCCGAGGTCGAGCACCTCGTCGAGCCCGGCGAGCTGGAGCCCAACGACATCCACACCCCTGGGGTCTACGTGCAGCGCGTGGTCGCGCTCACCCCCGAGCAGGCCGCGGACAAGCGGATCGAGAAGACGACCGTGAGGAGCCGGGCATGAGCTGGGATCGCGAGCAGATGGCCGCCCGGGCGGCCGCAGAGCTGTCCGACGGGTCGTACGTCAACCTCGGCATCGGACTGCCGACGTTGGTGCCCAACTACGTGCCCGACGACGTCGAGCTGGTGCTGCAGTCGGAGAACGGCGTGCTCGGCACCGGGGCCTACCCCTTCGAGGGCGAGGAGGACCCCGACCTGATCAACGCCGGCAAAGAGACCGTCACTCTGCGCCGCGGAGCGTCGATCTTCGACTCCGCGACGTCGTTCGGGATGATCCGCGGCGGCAAGATCGACGCCGCGATCCTCGGCGCCATGCAGGTCTCGACCGCGGGTGACATCGCCAACTGGATGATCCCCGGCAAGATGGTCAAGGGCATGGGCGGCGCGATGGACCTCGTGCACGGCGCCAAGCGCGTCATCGTGCTGATGGAGCACGTCGCCCGCGACGGCGCCTACAAGATCGTCCACGAGTGCTCGCTGCCCTACACCGGCAAGCAGGTCGTGCAGCGCATCATCACCGACCTCGGCGTCATCGACGTGATCCCTCCCGGTGAGGGCGGTGGCCTCCGGCTCGTCGAGCTCGCCCCGGGCGTCACCGAGGACGAGATCCGCGACAAGACCGAGCCGCCGCTCTCGAGCTGATCGGCTGCGGGTCCGGACGGACGGGACTACTCTCCCGCCAGGGAGGGACGCCCGTTCGAGCCAAGGGGAAGTCATGCCCGAGTCACCATCAGCATCTAGCCGTCGCTCCGTCCTGAAAGGCGCCGCCTGGACGGCTCCGGCGATCGTGCTTGCCAGCGCTGCTCCGGCCTTCGCCGCCAGCGGCGCGGCCAGCATCACGCAGACCGTGGTGGGAGTCCTTGACCGGCCGAACCTGAAGATGACGACCACCGTCGACTACAACAACCTCAACACCGGCGCGACGACGGCCACCGCAATCGTGACCCTGAGGTCGAGCGCGGGCCAGATCGCCACCGGCGATCCCTCGTTCGTGAGCGACGGCTGGACGTTCAGTGGGGTCACACCTGCGGGCTCTGCGTTCATCCGCGAGTACACCTTCAACGGCGCGATCCCCGGCGCCCCCGACGCGAGCTCGACGCAGCCGAGCTCGCTGGTGTTCACCGTCGGGGTCGAGCCGGCTGTCGGTGGGCTGGTGGGCGGCTCGATCGACGTCACGACCTCCGTCCCGCCGCCGGCAGGCATCACCCCCAACCCGGTACGCGGCCCGTGGGGCGACATTCCCGCCACCTAGGGCGGCATCCCAGCGCGAGGTTGCCATGACGAACGTCAGCCGGTCGGAGGCGACACCGGGTCGAGGCGGTTGCCGTCGATGAAGTGGGGCCCGAAGTCCGGCGGTGACACCGACACGTCGAGCCACACGCCCCTCGCGGCCGCGCGCGGTCGGCCGCTCGGTGTGGTCACGAGCGCCAGCGTCGCGATCTCGGTCGACTTGTGCTTGCCGTCGTTGAGGCGCAGTCGCCCGTGGCGTCCGATCCGGTAGGTGCCGAGCCGCTTGTGCCCGTAGCGCGTCTCCGCGTCGGGCGGTGAGGGGTGCCGGTGGGTGTCTACGACGTAGGTGAGCCGGAAGCGTCCGTCGTCGCGCAGTCGGAGGTACTGGTCGGCGATGCCGAGGGATTCGTCGACGTCCGCGACGAAGTGCCAGGTCCCGTCGAGGCGCTGCCCTCGCTTCGGGTAGGCCATCCGGTCGTAGGCGAAGCCGTCGAAGTAAGCGGCGTGGCCGGTCACCCGACCGATCATGCGCCTGCCGATCTGCACCAGCCCGGTCGTCCGGTCGTAGCGGTAGGTGGGGCACCTGCCCTCGGGGCCACACACCTGCTTGCCGCGGACGGCGAGGCGCTTGCTGACGCTGTCGCCGTCGAGGAACGACAGCCGCTCGGCGTAGCGGTAGGTGCACCCGCCCTCCTTCGCGCAGTTGTGCGTGGGGCTCCCGGTGCCGCCGTAGAGGCGTCCGGCCAGCGAGTCGCCGCCCGGCAGCGGCCGCCCGCCGGCCCGCCAGACGTAGGGGAGCGTGAGGGAGCGTGGTTCGCGCCCCGGCGCGGTGACCTCGAAGGTCAGCGTGTGCAGACCCGTCGTCCTGGCCTGGACGACGAAGGCCACCTCCTCGGAGGTCGTCTCGTCGCTGTCAGGACCGCCGATCGTCGCCTCCATGGGGACCACGAAGAGGTCGTCGCTCTCGACCACGGTCACGGTCACGTCCTCGAGGGGAGCGGTGTCGTTGATGGTGAGGATGACGTCTTGACAGCGTTCGCTGTGCGGAGCGCCGCCGGCCGCGACGCACTCCTCGGGGGAGGTCGGGGGGTAGGGGCCATCCGGCCCGGAGACCTCGAGCGGGTTCTCCGGGCGGGGCGAGCTGCTCACCTGCAACCCCGGCGCGGGGTCGAGCGCGGTCGCGTGACGGGGCGGGACGACGTCCGCGGCGGTGGAGGCCGACATCGTCGTCGGGGTGAGCAGGGCGAGCGGGACGAGCAGGGAGAGCAGCGCGACCGCGACGATCGGTCGGCGTGAGGCGAGGTGGTGCATGACGACCTCCGTGCAGCTGGTGGTGGAGTGGTGGTGAAGTGGTGGTGGAGTGGTGGGTGGCTCAGCCGTCCGGGCTCAGCCGAGTGGGTTCAGGCGGTTGCCGTCGACGAAGGACCCGCCCTCAGGCGGGTTGATCGTCTGGTCCAGCCACACGCCGCGCCTGCCGGGGCTGGGCCGGCCGGAGCGGTCCGTGACCAGGGCAAGGGTGGCGATCGTGGTGTCGCGCCGCGGGGACCTCAGGGCGAGGCGGCCGTTCCGACCGATCGCATAGCTGCCGGCCAGGGTCCGTCCGTACGACGACCCGACCTCGGGCTCGCCGTAGGCGGTGCGGCGGGTCGTGTCGACTGCGAAGCGCAGCCTGAAGCGACCGGTCTTGCGCAGGGTGAGGAGCTGCTCGACGACCCCACGGCCCTCGTCGACGTGCGCGCCGTAGAGCCAGCGGCCGCTGAGTCGCCTTCCCTTGCCCGGGTAGGTCAGCGACACGTAGCGCTCGCCGCCGACGAAGGCGGCGGTGTCGGTCAGCCGGCCGATCGTGCCCCAGCCGACCTGCACCAGCCCGGACTCCTCGTCGTACCAGTAGCGCGGGCACCGCCCGCCGCGCGTGCAGGCGGCAGCGCTGCGGAGACCGAGCGAGCGGCTGACGCGGGCGTCGTCGAGGAAGGCCAGCCGGTGGGAGTAGCGGAAGGTGCAGGCGCTCTCCTCGTCCGAGCCACACGGAAAGCTGTCGAGTCCGTTGACGCCGAGGAGGCGGCCGGCGAGGGAGTCGCCGCCGTCGATCGGAGCGCCGCCGGGTCGCCAGACGTAGGGCAGGGTGACCCGTTGCGGCTCGGCGCCGGCCGCGGTCACCTCGAAGGTCAGGGTGTGCAGACCGGTGGTGGTCCCTCGGACGGCGTACCGGACGAGCTCGGCGCTACCCCTGGCGATGGTGGGGAACGTCGCGACCATGGGGTCGACGTACAGGCCCTCGCTCTCGACGACGGTCGCGGTGACGTCGGCGAGCGAGCCCTCGTCGGCGCGGACGGTGAGCGAGGCGACGTCGCGCACGGGTGGCGGAGCGGTCTCGTCGAAGGCGGCGACCTTCAGCGGGTTGCCTGGAACCGGGAGCGTGGAGACCTGGGGCGCAGGCGCCGTGGCCGAGGCGCTCGACGCGGGCGCGAGCGGCGTCGCACCCAGGGCGAGGCCGACGAGCGAAGCCGCGAGCAGTGCTCTGGGTGCTCCGGGTGGGGTGATGGTCATGTGGACTCCCGAGTGCCCGTGAGCGGTGGTGCGGTCAGGGAGTCAACGGCGCAGGGCTCTCAAACGTTGAACGGGCCTCGACGTGGCCCGGGTCACCCTGGGAGGCTGTCACCGCACGGGAGGGTGCAGCAGGGCGGTGGGCTTCGGTAACGTCGTCCCCTTGCCCGAATCGACTTCCACCCGAGAGGCAGCCAGATGACGCAGAGCCCGCCCACGGAGAAGGCGCACCAAGCGCCGGACTCCTCCCCCCGACTTCTCAACGCGCCCCGGGTGTTCGTGCCCGCCGCGATCCTGCTCGTGCTCTTCGCGCTCGTGGCCGCCATCTGGCCCACCCAGCTCGACGAGGCCCTCGTCTCGGCCAACACCGAGGTCGTGCAGAAGATCGGCTGGTGGTACGTCGCCGTCGTGACCGGCTTCGTCGCCTTCTCGCTGTGGATCGCCGTCTCCCGGATGGGCGACATCGTCCTCGGCAAGGACGACGAGGACCCCGAGTTCGGCATCAAGTCCTGGTTCGCGATGCTCTTCGCGGCCGGCATGGGCATCGGTCTGGTCTTCTGGGGCGTCGCCGAGCCGCTCAACCACTATGCCTCCCCGCCGCCGGGCTCGCCGGCCGGGGACGAGTCGCAGCAGGCGCGCAGCGCGCTCGACACGACGTTCCTCCACTGGGGACTGCACGCCTGGGCCATCTACGTGGTGGTCGGTCTGGCCATCGCCTACGCCGTGCACCGCAAGGGCCGCCCGATCTCGCTGCGCTGGGCCCTCGAGCCCCTCTTCGGCGAGAAGGTGCTGGGTCGCTGGGGTGACCTCATCGACGTCATCGCCGTCGTCGGCACCCTGTGCGGCGTCGCGACGTCGCTCGGCTTCGGTGTCACCCAGCTCGGCGCCGGCCTCAACTTCCTCGGATTCGTGGACAACGCCGGCACGGGCCTGCTCGTCGTCCTGATCGCCGTCATCACCGCGATCGCCCTCGCCTCGGTCATCAGCGGCGTCGACAAGGGCATCAAGCTCCTCTCGAACGTCAACATGGGCCTGGCCGGGGTCCTGCTCCTGCTGGTGCTCATCCTCGGACCGACCGTCTTCCTGCTGAGCGACTTCGTCACGCAGATCGGCTCCTACCTCCAGAACTTCCTCAACCTCTCGTTCAACGTCCGTCCGTTCCAGGAGGACGGAGCGGCGTGGTTGTCGTCGTGGACGACGTACTACTGGGGCTGGTGGATGAGCTGGGCGCCGTTCGTGGGGGTCTTCATCGCCCGCATCTCGCGCGGTCGTACCGTGCGGCAGTTCATCACCGGGGTGCTCCTGGTGCCGACTATGATCACGTTCCTGTGGTTCTCGGTGCTCGGGGGCTCGGCCATCTACGCCGAGGTCTTCGGTGACGGCGGGTTCATCGGCGAGGACGGCTCGGTGTCGACCAACACCGCGCTGTTCCAGCTGCTCGACGGCCTGCCGATGGCGACCCTGCTGAGCATCATCGCGATGTTCCTGATCGTGGTCTTCTTCGTCACCTCCTCCGACTCCGGCTCGTTCGTGGTCGCGATGCTCTCCGAGGGCGGCAACCTCAACCCGCCCGTCTGGAACCGCGTCTTCTGGGCGATCATGGAGGGCGTCATCGCAGCGGTGCTCCTCGTCGCCGGTGGCCTGACAGCGCTGCAGACGACCGCGATCCTGGTGGCGGCGCCGTTCAGCGTGGTGATGGTCCTGATGGCGGTGGCCACGGGCAAGGCGTTGCTGGCCGAGGACCGGGTGATCCAACGCAAGAAGCGGGCCTGGGCGCGTGACCAGATGGTCGAGCACGTCATCTCCGAGACGTCTGCGACCGCCATGCCCTCGAAGCCCTCGAAGCCCTCGAAGCCCGCGAAGCCCGCGAAGCCGGCGAAGCCCTCGCGGCGCTAGCTCGGGCGGGCGCGAGTAGGGTGCGGCGCATGACGAAATGGGAGTACCAAGTCGCACCGATCCCGCTTCACAACGAAGCGCTGATGCTGAACAACTTCGGCCAGGACGGCTGGGAGCTGGTCACCATCCAGACCAACGCCCAGGGTGGGCTGATCGCCTTCCTCAAGCGTCCGGCGCAGTAGTGGTCAGCGCGGCGAACAGCCCCGAAGAGCGGTTGGCAGCAATGGGCTTGGCGGTCCCCGAGGTCGCCAAGCCCGTTGCTGTCTACGTGCCGGCCGTGCGGTCGGGCAACCACGTCTTCACCTCGGGCCAGCTCCCGATGCGGTCGGGTGAGCTGATCACGACCGGCAAGGTCGGCGCGGAGGTCAGCGCCGAGGAGGCCTAT
>NZ_JAXMNS010000144.1:0-8288 GCF_034670285.1 Nocardioides sp.
CCGACCTCGGGGTCGATGACGCGTTCCATCATCTGCATCGTCTGGTAGGCGGCGTCCTCGCTGACCACGCGCTGCCGGGTGGCGACGTCGCTGCCGACCTCGGTGCCGTTGCCGAGGGTGGCGGTGCCGCGCACCAGGCTCGGGTCGACTCGCACCCCACCGTTGGCAATGGTGTTGACCGCCGCGGCCATCTGGAGGGCGTTGACCGAGAGCGACTGCCCGAACGCGATGCGGTCGCGCATCTGCGCGGTCGTGGTCGCCGGTGTCGGGAGGATGCCCTTGGTCTCGCCGCCGAGACCGACACCGGTCTTGGAGCCGAGACCGAAAGCGGTCAGGTAGTCGTACATCTGACCGGGCTCGAACTTGTCGGCCGCCATCACGGTGCCGATGTTGGACGACTTGGCGATGATGCCGGCCAGGGTCAGCTTGATCGTGTCGTGCTCGAAGTAGTCGCTGATCGGTCGGTCCTGGCGCAGGAGGACGCCCGGGACCTTGAAGGTGGTCTTGTTGGTCACCTTGCCGGCGTCGATGAGGCCCGCGACGGTGAGGACCTTCTGCACCGAGCCGGGCTCGTAGGCATCGGTGAGCGCGCGGGAGTTGTAGGTCGACTCGTCCGAGTCCTGCGGGTCGGAGGCGTCGTACGTCGGGTAGTCGGCGAGGCTCAGCACCTCGCCGGTGAGGGTGTCGATGACGATCGCGGTGCCGGACTCTGCTCCCGCGCCGCGCACGGTCTGGCCCAGCACCTGCTGCACGTACCACTGCAGCTCGCTGTCGATGGTCGTGGTCAGGTCGTTGCCGTCGCGCGCCTCGGCCACGGTGCTGTCGCCGAGCGGGATCCGGGCGCCGGCGCCGACCTGGTAGGTCGCCTCACCGTCGGTGCCGGCGAGGTAGCGGTTGAAGGAGGTCTCGAACCCGGCGTTGGGTCGCGCAGCGCCGGACTTGCGCGGAGCTCCGAGGAAGCCGACGACGTTGGCGGCGACGTCGCGCGCGGGGTAGAAGCGCACCGGGTCGTCGCGGGTGTCGAGTCCGGGCAGCTCGGCCGCCCGGGCCTCGGCGACGTCGGCGCGGGCCTCTGCGGCCGGCACCTGGCGGGCGATGTACTGGAACTGGCTGTCCTGCGCGCGCAGCCGCTCGAGCACGGTGAAGTAGTCGAGGTCGAGGCGCTGGGACAGGAGACGCGCGAGCTCGGGGGCCTTGTCGGCCGACAGCGTCGGGTCGGCCACGATCATCAGCCCGTCCGCTGAGCCGGCGAACGGCGTCCCCTTGCGGTCGAGGATCGCGCCACGCTCGGCGGGCAGGACGACCGTCTGCGAGCCCTCGGCCGCGGCCATCGCTGCGTACTGCTTGGGGTCGATGCCCTGCAGCTGCACGAGACGAGCAGCGAACACCGACATCACCATCGCGATCGCGATGAAGCCGATCCTGAGCCGGAGGGTGGACGTGCCGCGCTTGGACGTGCGTCGCTTCGTCGCGCCCATCTTCTGGCTCCTCGTGGGTCCTGGTCGCCTCGCTGTCGCCACTATCGACCGCTCCCGGCCGCGCGCGCCTGCGCCGCGCCGGACGCCGCGCCCGGAAGCTCGAGCACGTCCTCGTAGACCGGGGGCGCGGGACGCACCACCGGCTCGAAGCCACACGAGCCGGCCACGGCCGCGGTCGGGGTGCCGGTGAGCTTGCCGGTCTCGATGTCGAGGTAGGCGGCCGTGGGTCCGACGACCATGCCGAGAGCGCATGCCTGCGTGGCGAGGCGCTGCGGCTCGCGCAGCTGCTCGAGCTCCATCGTGAGGGCCTGCTGGCGGGCCGAGAGGCTGCGGGCCTGGTCCTCGAGGCGGGACTCGGTGAACGAGGCCTGCTGCATGGAGGTGTTGAAGAGCAGCAGACCGATGACGCCGCCGAGCAGGATCAGGCTGACGAGCATGACGAACGGGACGCGCGGCGCGCGGGTCCGCAGCCGCGGCACGACGCTGAGACGGGCACGATCGACGGCGGCCCGTGCGTTGCGGGGCAACGCGGTGCGGCGCTGGGGGGCGGTACTGCTCATGACGCGGCTCCGGGGGACGTGCTGGATGGGGCGATTCGTTCGAGGGCCCGCAGCCGGACCGAGGCGGCACGCGGGTTGGCGGCGGTCTCGACGTCGTCGGCCTGCTCGGCGCCGCGGGTGACGAGGCGCAAGGCAGGCTCGCTGCCCTCGGGGACGAAGGGCAGGTCGATCGGCACGGTGCTGCGGGTGGCGGCGGTGAAGGCCTGCTTGACGAGGCGGTCCTCGAGCGAGTGGTAGGACTCCACGACCACGCGGCCACCCACCCCGATGGCATCGATGGCGGCCGGGATCGCCCGGCGCAGGACCGCCAGCTCGTCGTTGACCTCCATGCGCAGCGCCTGGAAGGTGCGCTTGGCCGGGTGTCCGCCGGTACGGCGCGCCGGCGCCGGGATCTCGGCGTACAGCAGCTCGACCAGCGCAGCGGAGGTGGTGAACGGGGTCGTCTCCCGACGGCGGACGACGGCTCCGGCGATCTTGCGGGCGAACTTCTCCTCGCCGTAGTCGCGCAGGACGCGCGTCAGGTCACCGACGCTGTAGGTGTTGAGCACGTCGGCCGCGCTCGGACCCGTGGTCTTGTCCATGCGCATGTCGAGCGGAGCGTCGACGGAGTAGGCGAACCCGCGCTCGGGGACGTCGAGCTGCATCGAGGAGACGCCGAGGTCGAAGAGCACGGCGTCGACCGAGTCGAGGCCCTGGTCGTCGAGGACGTCGGGCAGCTCGTCGTACACCGCGTGGACGCCGAGGAACCGATCGCCGAACGGCGCGAGCCGCTCCCCCGCCATCGCCAGGGCGTCGAGGTCACGGTCGATGCCGATGACGCGCGCCTGCTCACACCTGGTGAGCACCGCCTCGGAGTGACCCCCGAGACCGAGGGTCGCATCGACGAGCACGGCGCCGTCGTGGGAGAGAGCCGGGTCGAGCAGGGCCACGACCCTGTCCAGCAGCACCGGGTCGTGGGAGACCATCAGTGCCCCAGCTGGGTGAGCAGCAGCAGTGCCACGGCGCAGGCGACCGAGAGCAGTCCGGAGAACGCCATCACCGCGACCACGTCCTGGGCCTGGTGTCGTACACGGCGCTCGGCGGTCACCTGATGGTGCCGGCTGGTGGAGGTGCTGCTCATCGGTTCGACCCCTGATGTGCGTGTGGTCCCTGGATGCCTGGTGGCTCCGCGGGTCACTGGTGGACTGCTGGGAAGGCTGTAGCTGGTCGTGCGGGGTGTGATCCGTAGGGCCAGGGCTCCGCCCGCTCTGCGATGTCAAGGGGAAGTGCTGCCTTCTGGGGCCGGGGAAGGTGTCCCAGACGGCTGCGGGTGAGAGCGGGTCGGAGACCTCGTCCTGCGGATCGCTGTGTAGTTGTGGTGGGGCCCGGTGGGGGCCAGTGGTGAACCAGTGGCGCTAGTCGTCGTCCTCGTCGTCGTCCAGGGCCGCGAAGCGTCGGACCTCTTCGGCCTGGTACTCCTCCCAGGACGTCGGGTTCCAGATCTCGAGGCGGTCGCGGACGCCGATCACGACGACCTCCTTCTCGAGGCCGGCGTAGTCCCGCAGCGGGGCGGGGATGCCGATCCGTCCCGACTTGTCGGGGGTGGCCTCCTCGCCGCCGGAGAAGAACATGCGTGCGTAGCCGCGAGCGGCCTTGCTGGTGAGCGGCTTGGAGGCCGCTCGGTCCGCCTCGCGGTCGAAGACCTCGGGGGGCCACACGACCAGGCAGTTCTCCTGTCCCTGCGTCACGACGACCCCCTCGGCCAACTGGTCCCTGAACTTGGCGGGGAGAAAGAGTCGGCCCTTTTCGTCCAGCTTGGGTCGGTAGGTGCCCATCAAGCGCATCGGGCACCTCCTACGTCAGCCAGAGAGCCCCACCTCGATGGTGTCTTGCTCCACTTCGCCCCACCATACGCCACTTTCCCCCACCGTCAACCACATTCGCTCCCCTCGCCCCCACGGAGCGCCACCCGACCCCGCCGAAGCGTGCCCACGACGGCGTCCCACCCCCAGGGGTCGTCGGCGAGGGGCCTCGACGTCGCGGGCTCCCCCACGGCAACCAAAGCGTGATCCGGCGCGTCGCACCTGGCACCGGGCCTGCGCGTAGGTTGCGCTCACGCCCTAACGTGGGGTGGACCACAGCTCGGACGACGAGAACGGGCCGGGTGTCGAAGATGTTGGAAGGACCGGACGTGGACATTGCGACTGCGGGAGCAGCCGACCTGGAGACCGTGGCGCGGGTGGTGGGGCGGATCCGCACCAACATCGAGCGCGTCATCGAGGGCAAGCCCGACGTGGTCACCTCCACGCTCGTCGTGCTCCTCGCCGAGGGTCACCTCCTGATCGAGGACGTCCCCGGTGTCGGCAAGACGATGCTCAGCAAGGCCCTGGCCCGCAGCATCGACTGCTCGGTACGACGCATCCAGTTCACCCCGGACCTGCTTCCCTCCGACGTCACCGGCGTCTCGGTGTTCAACCAGAACACCCGCGAGTTCGAGTTCCGCCCCGGCGGGGTCTTCGCCAACATCGTGGTGGGCGACGAGATCAACCGCGCCTCCCCCAAGACCCAGTCAGCCCTGCTGGAGTGCATGGAGGAGCGTCAGGTCACCGTCGACAACACGACCTACGCCCTCGAGGCGCCCTTCATGGTGATCGCGACGCAGAACCCCATCGAGATGGAGGGCACCTACGCCCTGCCGGAGGCGCAGCGCGACCGTTTCATGGCGCGCGTGTCGATGGGCTACCCCGTCGAGGCAGCCGAGATCGCGATGCTCGCCTCGCACACCCACTCGCGCCCGCTCGACGACCTCGAGGCAGTCACCGACGCCGGCGAGATCCGCAAGCTGTGCAGCATCGTCGCCCAGGTCCATGTCGCCCCGTCGGTCCAGCAGTACGCCGTGGCGATCGCCGGGGCGACCCGTCGCACCGACGACCTCGTGCTCGGGGCCTCCCCGCGCGCCACGCTGCACCTCGTGCGCGCCGCGAAGGCCTATGCCGCCATCCACGGACGTGAGTACGTCCTGCCCGACGACATCTCCCTGCTGGCCCGACCGGTGCTGACCCACCGGCTCCTGCCGAGTGTCGAGGCCACCATGAGCGGCCGGTCGGTGGCGACGGTCCTCGAGACCCTGGTCGGTTCGGTGCCGGTGCCGGCCGCCCGCCGTGCGTGAGGCCCTCGGCGGCCTGACCGTCCGCGGCCGGGCCTTCATCGCCGCCGGCATCACCGCGATCGCGTGCGCGATGCTCCTCGGCCAGCCGGCCCTCTCCCGGGTCGGCGTCCTGATCCTGGTGCTCCCGCTGGTGACCGCTCTGCTCCTCGGGCGGGCCCGCTACCGACTCGCCCTGGTGCGGACGACGTCACCCCAGCTCGTCGCGGCCGGTCAACCCGCTCGCGTCACGCTCTCGCTGACCAACGAGGGCCGGACCCCCAGCGGTGTGCTGCTCCTGGAGGACCACGTCCCCTACGTCCTGGGCACCCGGCCGCGCTTCGTCGTGGACGGCGTCCGCCAGGGCTGGCAGCGTCGCGTCACCTACCAGGTGCGCTCCGACGTGCGCGGACGCTTCGAGATCGGACCGATGACGGTCCGGGTCAGCGACGCGTTCGGCCTCGTCGAGCTCGGCCGCGCCTTCCGGACCACGGTGCCGCTGATCGTCACCCCGCGGATCTCGCCGCTGCCTCCGGTGCCCCTGGGCGGCGGCTGGACCGGATCCGGTGACAACCGGCCACGCGCCTTCGCCTTCGGCTCCGCCGAGGACGTCACCGTGCGGGAGTACCGCCGAGGCGACGACCTGCGCCGGGTGCACTGGCGCAGCTCGGCGCGCACCGGTGAGCTGATGGTGCGCCGCGAGGAGCAGCCCTGGCAGTCACGCGCGACGCTGCTGATCGACAACCGACTCCTCTCCCACCGCGGACAAGGCATCGCGAGCTCCCTGGAGGCAGCGGTCACCGTGACTGCTTCGATCGCGGTGCACCTGAGCCAGCGTGGTTTCTCGGTGCGCCTGGTCACCGCGAGCGGCGAGGACGGCGCGCACGCCTGGCATGTCCGCGACTCCGAGCACAACAGTGGGCCGCTGCTCGAGGCCCTGGCGGTCCTCCAGACCGACAACCGCTCCCACCTGGACTCCTCGTGGATGGGCGAGCAGGGACAAGGGGGCCTCACGATCGGGGTCTTCGGAGCGCTCGGTCAGAGCGACGTCCCGCTGCTGCGGCGCTTCGCCCACCACACCACCTCGGCCCTCGCCGTGGCCCTCGACGTCGAGGCCTGGGCCGCCCGCAGCAGCCGCCCGGGCCGTCACGGCGCCGTCCCTCAGAAGGGCTCTGCACCCGTGCTCAGCTCAGCCGGCTGGCGCGCGGTCTCCATGGGCCCCCAGGACCGCGTCGACACCGTGTGGGAGGAGCTCGGGCGCATGGGCGCCTCGCGCACCGGCACGAGCACTCCTCAGGGCCACTCGTTCGCGCGGGCTGCGGGGTCGTCGCCGTCATGAGCACCGTCACCGGCCCTCCAGCTGGCCCTCCAGCTGGACCCCCAGTCGGCCCTCCTGTTGGCCCGCCTCCCGGACCTGCCGTGTCCACCGCAAGCACCGCGACGCTCCCCCTCGACTGGGATCCGGGCTCGCGCGACCGGGCCTCGTTCGGGGCCGCCCTTCGGCTCTCGGCCACCGCGGCCGCGACGACGTGGGCCGCCATGCTCTCGTGGGGCGGCTTCACCGAGGTGGCCTCACGCTTCCTGCTCCCCCTCGTCGCCCTCGGCGTCGTGGTGGCCGGACTCGGAGCCCTGGGTCGCTGGCGTCGACTTCCTGGCGCGGTGGTGCTCCTCGGCCAGGCGGTCGGTGGCTTCATGGCGGCCTGCCTCGTCATCGGCGACCGCCCGTATCCGACCAGCGTCTTCTGGACCGCGCTCGACGATGCGTTCGCTGCGGCCCAGACCTACGCCGCGCCGGTGCCGAGCACCGCAGACATCAGCATCCAGCCGTTGCTCCTGCTCGGTGGACTGATGGCGATGCTCCTGGTCGACCTGCTCGCCTGCACGCTGCGCCGGGTGCCCCTCGCCGGCCTCCCGCTGATCACGGTCTACAGCGTGCCGGTGAGCCTGCTCGACGACGGCCTGCGGTGGTGGGTGTTCGTCCTGACAGCCCTCGGCTTCCTCGTGCTGCTGTTCCTCCACGAGGAGGAGCAGGTCGGACGCTGGGGCCGCTCGCTGGATCCCGCGTCGTCCTCGGCGCACCGCAGCGAGGCCGTGCGGGCGGGCGCCCTGCTCGTCGGAGCCGTCGCCACGGCCGCCGCCGTGGTCGCCCCCCTGGTGATCCCGACGTTCGACCTCGAGGTCTTCGACCTCGGCTCCGGCCCGGGCGGCAACGACCAGATCACCATTGAGAACCCCCTCACCGACCTCCGACGGGATCTGCGGCGGGGCAGGGACATCCCCCTCGTCGAGGTCGTCACCGACGACCCGTCACCGGACCACCTGCGGATCTCGGTCCTCAACCGGTTCTCCGACAACGAGTTCAGCTCAGGTGACCGCGACGTCCCCTCCGACAACCTGGCGTCGGGCCCGCTACCACCCCTCCAGGGCGTCGACGACGCCGTCGCCGCGGGCATCGAGCAGTTCAGCTACAGCGTCGAGATCGAGCCCGAGTTCGACTCACGCTGGCTCCCCACCCAGGCCCCCATCTCGGCGATCGATGCGCCCGGTGACTGGCGCTTCGACGAGTCCACCATGGACTTCCTGGCCAGCGAGGACGACCTCAGCACCGCGGGGCTGAGCTATCAGATGACCTCGGTGGAGTACGACTTCCGCGCCAACGACCTGCGCACGGCTCCGCGACCGGGCGACGAGGTGAGCCCGGAGGTCACCGCCCTCCCCGAGCGCACCCCCTCGATCGTGGGTCAGCTCGCTCGGGGCGTCACCGCCGGGCAGCGCACCGACTACGACAAGGCAGTCGCGCTCCAGCAGTGGTTCCGGGAGGACGGCGGCTTCGTCTACAGCCTCGAGGCCGCGCCGAGGGCCAAGGTCGGCACCGACGAGCTCGAGGCCTTCCTGCGCGAGGACACCGGCCGGGTCGGCTACTGCGAGCAGTTCGCCACTGCGATGGCCGTCATGGCGCGGACCCTCGACATCCCCTCCCGGGTCGCCGTCGGCTTCCTGACCCCGGATCGCACCGGACCGAACACCTACGTCTACAGCGCCCACGACCTCCACGCCTGGCCCGAGCTCTACTTCCCGGGTGCGGGCTGGGTGCTGTTCGACCCCACCCCCGGCGAACGCGTCCCG
>NZ_JAXMNS010000145.1:0-8260 GCF_034670285.1 Nocardioides sp.
CTCAACAGACTTCGGGAAATACTTCAACATTCCTCCACGGAACATCTAGACAAGATGTTTAAGTCTGGGTTACATTCCTCAACATCAGGGTGAGGTTACCGGGAAACACAGAGGGTCCCACGAACTCCCCGCCCGGTCGTAGAGGAAGTGACTGCCATGTCCAGTACCACCAGCTCGACCAACAGCCCCACCACCAGCCCCACCGCCAGCCCCACCGCCAGCACCGCCCCGCTCCGAGTCACGCTCATCGACGACTCGGACCTGGCCACCGCCGGCTTCGAGGCGATCCTGGCCCCGTTCGGTCACCGCATCCAGCTGGTGCCGGCCCGCGAGGCCATCGCCCGTCCCGAGACGCTCGACGTCGTGCTCTACGAGCCGCTCGGGCTGCACGGCACCGCCGAGTCCCTGCTCCGTGACCTGCAGCGCCAGGTCGACGGGCCGACCGCGGTCTACAGCTGGGCCGAGATCGACCACCTCCCGACTCCCACGGCTCGCCCCTACCTGTCGAAGAACCTCACCGCGTCGCGCCTGGTCGTCGACCTCGAGGCGCTCGCGGCCGGCCGCTTCACCAGTCCCGTTCCGACGCCCGTCCCGGTGGTCGAGGAGAAGGTCGTCGAGGTGGACGAGGTCGAGGCGCGCCGCGGCACGGAGGCGCTGCGCGTGCTCACCGCCCGCGAGTGCGACATCGTCGAGCTGATCGTGGCCGGCATGAGCAACAAGGAGATCGGCGACGAGCTCTCGCTCAGCGTCAACTCCGTCAAGACCTACATCCGCACCGCCTACCGCAAGATGGGCGTCCAGCGCCGTACGCAGGCGATGCTCTGGGCACTCGAGCACGGGCTCGGCGCCCGCCCCGAAGCCCTCGTCGGATGAGCTCTCGCTCAATCCTCCACAAACTCATCCACAACCTGTGGAAGTATGGCGGTTCGCAATGAGCAGTTACAGCCCGCAGGCCAAGACAGACCGGGCCAAGACAGACCGGGGAAGCAGGGTGTTGAGAGCAGTGTCCGACCCTCACGAGCCGTCGCTCAGCATCGGTGACCTCGCCGACGCGACCGGCGTCTCGACCGCGACCCTGCGCATCTGGGAGACCCGGCACGGCTTCCCGGTGCCGACCCGGCTCGCCAGCGGCCACCGCAGGTACGGCGACGCTGACGTCGAGGCCGTTCGCCTCGTCGCAGCGCTGCGCGACTCCGGCGTCCGTCTCGACGCCGCCATCTCGCGCACCCTCGAGGCGGGCCAGGACGTCGTCGCGCCGCCGTCGGAGTCCGTCTTCGCCCGTCTGCGCCAGACCCACCCGACCCTCATGCCGGCCCGGCTCACCAAGAGCACGCTGCTGGCGATGTCATGGGCGATCGAGGACGAGTTCTGCGCCCAGGCCGGTCGTGGCCACGTGTTCGGGGCCTTCCAGGAGCAGCACCGCTATCACTCGGCGCGCGCCCGCTGGACCGACATCGCTCGGGTCTCCGCCTCGACCTTCGTGTTCGCCGACTTCGACGCGTGCGTGGAGGGCCCGCCGACGCTCATTCAGTTGGCTCCCGATGCGCCGATGATCCGCGAGTGGGCCGTCGTGTGCGACGCCCCCACGATGTCCGTAGCGCTGACTGCGTGGGAGCTGCCCGGACAGACCGACGTACGCGACTCCGAGCGGGTCTTCGAGACGCTCTGGACGGTCGAGCCGTCAGCGGTGCGCGAGGCCGCCCAGGTGTGCGCCGCGCTCGCAGCGGAGGCCGGCTCCGAGCGTGCGATCGCTGTCGCGGACGAGCTGTCCGACCCGGTCGACGACCACGACTTCGACATCGGCGCGCTGACGTCGCTCTTCAACCGCTCGGTCTCCTACGTCGACGCCGCACCTCGCAACTGAGGGTGGCGGTCACAGGTGGACGCTGACGTCGTCGTCATCGGCGCAGGCCTCGCCGGTCTGCGCTGCGCCACCGAGCTGGTCTCGGCCGGTCATGAGGTCGTCGTCCTCGAGGCCGGGGACGACATCGGTGGACGCATCCGCACCGAACGCATCGACGGCTATCAGGTCGATCGAGGTTTTCAGCTGCTCAACCCGGCCTACCCGGCCGTACGACGTTGGGTCGACGCGAACTCCCTGCGCCTCGGCACGTTCGAGGCCGGGGTGGCAGCGCTGACCGACGAACGACTGATCAGGCTGGGGCACCCGCTGCGGGCGCCCCGCCTGCTCGCCGCGACGTTGCGTGGCGTCGGTGGCGAGCTCGGCGACGTGCCGGCGCTGCTGCGGTGGCTCCGTCCGCTTGCGCACCGCTCCGACGTCACCCACCTCCAGGCGCTCTCACGCCGTACGGACCTCACGCTGGCGGCCTCCCTCGACGCGGCCGGCGTCTCGGGCACCCTGCGCCGCGTGCTCGAACGGTTCTTCGCCGGCGTGCTGCTCGACGACTCGGGCACGTCGTCGGCGGCCTACGCCCGCCTGCTGACAGCCACCTTCCTGTCCGGCAACCCGGGCCTGCCGGCGGCCGGCATGCAGGCGCTGCCGCGTCAGGTGGCCGCACCACTCAAGGGCCGCATCCGCACCTCCACCCCGGTGCACGAGGTGGGCCCCACGCCCGGCTCGTCGGGCTTCCGGGTGCGCACCGACGACGGCGACCTGGTCGCTCGTCGCGTGGTGGTGGCGACCGGGCAGCAGGCCGCAGCCGCGCTGATCGCGCTCCCGGAGGAGCGGGCACACGGCGTCGTGACGCAGTGGTGGTCGACCACCGTGGAGCCCACCCGCCACCGGGTGCTCCACGTCGACGCGCGCTCCCGCCCGACCGGTCCGCTGGTCAACACCGCCGTGGTCTCGCACGCCGCCCCCACCTATGCGCCGGCCGGTCGCCACCTGGTGCAGGCCTCGGCGCTGATGGGCCCTGGCCGACCCACGCCGCGCGAGCCCGCGATGCGCCGCCATGCCGCCGAGCTGCTGCGCGCCGACGGGTTCGCCGAGTGGCAGGTCGTGACCCGCCACGAGATCCCGCGCGCACTCCCGGTGCAGTCGGCTCCCCTCGACGTGGCCCGACCGCTCGTGCTGCCCGACGGCCTCGTCGTCTGCGGCGACCACCGCGACACCGCCTGCATCCAGGGCGCGCTCGTCAGTGGCCACCGGGCTGCCCAGCAGGTCGGCGCGCTGCTCAGCGGCGCTTCGGGCTGAGGGGACGCCGAACGGCTCGTCAGAGCAGGTCGGGCGCCAGCGTCGTGACCCCGGTGACCAGGCCGGCGAGGTTGGCCGCGAGCAGCACCAGGGTCCACAGCAACGCCGGCACCCGGGTGAGTCGGGCCAGCTGGTCGGGGTCGGTGGTGCGGCGGCGGGTGCGGCCGGTGCCGAGCAGCTCGATCAACGGCCGCGGCGCAGCCAGCAGGAGCACCCAGGCGATCAGGTAGGCCACCACCGACTGCGCGGTCGGTGAGGCGTACCAGGTGAGCAGGGCGATGCCGGCTCCGCCGAGCAGCAGCGTGAGGACGCCGTACAGGTTGCGCACCCAGAGGAGCAGCGCGGCCGTGAGCAGGAGCAGCAGCCAGAGCATCGCGATGCCTCGTCCGGCGGCCAGCAGCAGTGCGGCCCCGATGCCGAGGGCGGCCGGAGCGAGGTAGCCCGCCGCGAGCATCGCGACCATCCCGGGTCCGGTCGGGCGGCCGCGCGAGACCATGAGGCCGGAGGTGTCGGAGTGCAGGTGGATGCTCTGGAGTCGTCGACCCACGAGCAAGGCGATGACCGCGTGGCCGGCCTCGTGCACGACCGTGACCGGCAACCGCACGCGCGGCCAGGTCGCCGGCGCCAGCACCAGCACGAGCGCGAGCACTCCGGTGAGCAGCACGAAGCCGGCGTCGGGCACCGGCTGCACCGCTGTGGCTCGTTCCCACACCTGGGAGAGGAAGCCGGGGTCGTCGCTGCGCACGAGTCCAGTGTGGCGCGGGCGCGGACGCCGGGTTGAATGGGCCCATGAACACCCCCGACGGCGCCTTCGAGCTCCCGATGACGATGGATCCCTTCTCGACCTACCTCGGGCTCGAGCTCACCGAGGTGACCGGGAGTCGCGTCGTGGCGACCTGGGCGGCGAAGCCTCAGCTGCACCAGCCCTACGGGATCGTGCACGGCGGCGCGCACTGCAGTGTCGTCGAGACGCTGGGCAGCATCGGCTCGGCCGTCTGGCTCGGCGACAAGGGTCAGTGCGTCGGCGTCAACAACCACACCGACTTCTTCCGAGCCATCAGCGAGGGCGCCCTCACCTCGGTGGCCACCCCGCTGCACCAGGGCCGCTCGCAGCAGCTGTGGGTCGTCGAGACCACCGCCGACGAGACGGGCAAGGTCATCGCGCGCGGTCAGCTGCGGGTGCAGAACCTCTACCCCCGGTCGTGACTCGGCGCGCGGTCGGCCTGAGACGTGCCTGAGGACGCCGATCCTGCGGTTGGCGCGGTCGAGAGGTAGGCTGTGGTCAGCATCGATCGGGCGAGCCCGCAGGCTTCGACGATCGGTGACTCCGCCCCGATCTGAAGACTGATCGGCGCGCGACTCCCGCCTCGGGCAGCCCGGCACCCACCGGGATCCTGTTGGCGGTGCCATACCGCCCCGGCGCGTGCGCCGCGGCGTCCCAGAGGAGGAAGAGCCTTTGGCTCGACGAGGCCAACGTCAGTCCGGCAACACCCGCACGGCGTCCAACGGCGCCAACGGCAACCGCCGACCCCAGCGCAACCGCCGCGACCTCGACAACGAGGGCATCATCCCGGTGCTGGCCCGCGCGGTGCGCGAGGTCGAGCAGGGCGTCCAGCGTGGTGCCGTGCGTCCCGCTGCCCGGACGAAGTTCCAGGTCGTGGCGCTGCTGGCGCGCGAGGAGCGGATCCGGGTCAAGGGTGACCAGGAGATCTCCGAGGGCCAGCGCGGCGAGCAGCTCAAGCGACTCGACGGCATCGGCACGATCCTCGCCAAGACCGCGACGCGCGACACCACGCTGCTGTCGCTCCTGGCCGAGGACGCCGACGTGTCCTACTCGGCGCTCGAGCTCAAGGCCGAGATGCTCCAGGCCGCCGGCATCGAGGTGCCCGAGCCGGTCGAGGAGGTCGTCGACGAGGACGCCACGCCGGTGGTCGAGCGCCAGGTGGTGCCGCAGTCGGTGATGGCTCGTCAGCTGGCGAACCCGTTCCTCAAGCCCGACTTCTCCGCGGCACCGCCGAAGGTCCAGGGTCGCCGACTGGCGACCTGGGAGCTCATCGGGCCGCTCCTGCAGTCCTTCGAGTACGGCGGCGACTCCTCGTGCATGCCGCTGCCCCAGCCCACCACGCTCACCGCCCCCGGCGGACTGAAGCTGATGCACCACCAGGCGCAGGTCGTCGCGTCCGCAGCCGAGGGTCACCGCACCTTCCTGCTCGCCGACGAGCCCGGCCTCGGCAAGACCGCCCAGGCCCTGCTCGCGGCCGAGGCAGCCGGTGCGTTCCCGCTGCTGGTCGTCGTCCCCAACGTGGTCAAGGCCAACTGGGCTCGCGAGGCCGGTCTCTGGACCCCCAACCACCCCGTCACCGTGATCCACGGCAACGGCGGCAACGTCGACGGCTTCGCCGACATCGTCGTCGTCAACTACGAGGTCCTCGACCGGCACGTGGGGTGGCTGGGCGACTTCGGCTTCCGCGGCATGGTCGTCGACGAGGCGCACTTCATCAAGAACAAGACGTCGCAGCGCTCGCAGCACGTCCTCCAGCTCGCCGACCGGATCCGCAAGCGCTCCGGACGCCCGTTGATGATGGCGCTCACCGGCACGCCGCTGATCAACGACATCGACGACTTCCGCGCGATCTGGCAGTTCCTCGGCTGGATCGGCGAGAACGCGCCCAAGGCCGAGCTGATGGCCGCGCTCGAGGAGCGGGGCCTGACCCCGATCGATCCCGGCTTCTACCCCAGCGCCCGCACCGCCGTCATCGACCGGGGGATCGTGCGCCGTCGCAAGGTCGACGTCGCGTCCGACATCCCGGCCCGTCGCATCGCAGACCTGCCCGTCGAGCTCGACGACGAGGTCGGTCGCTCGATCCGCGAGGCCGAGCGGGTGCTCGCCAAGCGGCTGGTCAAGCGCTACGAGTCGGCTCTCGAGGCGCGCACCTCCGGCGTCACCGTCGAGGGCATCGACCACGAGCTCGTCCGTCGGGTCGCCACGTGGGAGCGCGAGGACACGACCACCACCAAGACCGGCGAGAACGTCTTCACGATGATGCGCCGCATCGGTCAGGCGAAGGTCGGCCTCGCCGCCGACTACGCCGCCCAGCTGGCTCGCAGCGTCGGCAAGGTCGTCTTCTTCGCCAAGCACATCGACGTCATGGACGTTGCCGAGGAGACGTTCGAGCGCCGTGGCATCGGCTACTCCTCGATCCGGGGTGACCAGAGCCCGAAGGCCCGCGAGCAGGCGATCGACGCCTTCCTCAACGACCCCGACTGCGCCGTCATCGTGTGCTCGCTGACCGCCGCCGGCGTCGGGCTCAACCTCCAGGTCGCCTCCAACATGGTGCTCGCCGAGCTCTCCTGGACCGACGCGGAGCAGACCCAGGCCATCGACCGGATCCACCGCATCGGTCAGGCCGAGCCGGTCACCGCCTGGCGGATCATCGCCTCGCAGACGATCGACACCAAGGTCGCCGAGCTCATCGACTCCAAGGCCGGGCTGGCCGCGGTCGCCCTCGACGGGTCCGACGCCGAGGTCTCCTCCTCGGTCGACGTCCAGCTCGAGGCGCTCGTCGCCCTGCTCACCGAGGCCCTGGAGAACCAGCCCGTCCGGGTCTGATCACCTGGTCAAGGGTCTGGTCAGGGGGTCGTGGCCAGCGCGTCCAGGACCTGCTGGCCCAGGGAGGCGTCGCCCTCGACGACGACTGCGTCGGGGCCGGGGCTGCGCCGTCCCCCGGCGAGGACGACGAACGACTCGCGGTCGGTGCGCAGTCGCACCGTCGGCTCGCTCGGCGCGACCTGCAGCCGCTCGCCGCGTCCGGCGTCGTCGACGGTGAAGGCGACCGGGTCGTGGCCGTCGATCTCCAGCACCACGGTCGTGCCGGCGGGGGCGCCGACCCGCTTGGCGACGACGTACCCCAGGCTCTCCGCGAGATAGCCGGCGGTGTGCCGAGCAGCCGCGGAATCCATCCCGCCGGGCAGTCCGGCCGCGCGGCGTACGTCCTGCTCGTGCATCCACACGTCGAGCGGGCGGTTGCGCAGCAGGGTGTCCCACGTCCACGGGACCCCGCCGAAGACGACCTCGGGCAGCGCGCTGCCGTCGGTGGGCGGGTGCTCGCGCAGCCACGCGCGTCGGCGAGCGGTGACCTCGCGGATCTCGGCGATGATCTGCGCGGGGGAGCGGTCGCGGCGGTTGACGACGCCGATCTCGGTGTAGAGGCCCAGCAGGCCCGTGATGTGCGGCGGCTCGCCGACGTCCGCTGTCTCCTCGGGGTTGCCCGCCAGGATGCCCTCGAGGTGCGCCGTGTGGGCGGCGCATGCCTGGATGTCCCACCCCGGCAGGTCGGTGGGAGTCGACCAGGCCTCGGCCGGCACCTGCTCGAGCACGTCGACGAAGTCGTCGATGGCGCTCCACCACAGCTCGACCAGGTCTGCCAGTCGCTGTTGCTCATCACTCATGGTGGAAACCCTAGTCAGCCGGCGCCCGACGTCAGTCGAGGTGACGTTGTCCGTGCCGGATGGCGGTGACGAGGCCACCGAGGAGATGGCGACGGTAGGTGGGGTCGGAGTACAACGCTGCCTCGTGCCCGATTGCGGTGTACCAGGACAAGCCACGCCCGATCCTGCGTGTCCAGCACATCGGGTGGTCACCCATGGTGCCGCTGACGGGCATCGGCACCGTGAGGTCCGAGGGCGTGATGTACGGCGGCTGGGGCCCGAGTCCGCCGGGGATCATGCTGGTGTTGGGATCCTGGGCGTACGAGGACTCGTTGATGCTGAGCAGCACCCGCGCCCGCCCTCGCACGTTGGTGGTGAAGGAGTAGAACTCCTCGAGCGGCACCTGCCAGCGCCGGCCGAGGTGTCGTGTCGAGGCGTGGCGAGCTGACTCGCGCACGAGGGTCCCCGACTGGTTCTGGAGCGGGTGAGCGAGAAAGCGGCCGTCGGAGAGCAGCCGTGAGTAGAAACCCCAGTCGTACTCCGTGTCAGCCGCTGAGTGCACGCCCACCCATCCTCCGCCAGAACGCACGAACTGCTTGATCGCCGCGCGTGACTCGCGGGTCAGCACGTTGCCGACGGTGTTGGCGAAGAGGATCGCGCCGTACTGCTCGAGGTGGC
>NZ_JAXMNS010000146.1:0-8257 GCF_034670285.1 Nocardioides sp.
ATCTGTTGCGCCGTCGACAGCTGCACGTCGCCGACGAGCTCGTCTGGGTGGCCTCCGCGCTCTACCTGGCCCCGTTCGCGGTGGCGCTCTACGCGCGGCGAGGCCGGGCGAGTCGAGTCGCCCCGACCGGGCAGCACACCGCGCAGGCGACCCACGAGCCCGACGAGGCACGGGCGCACGCCACGAGCGGCACCGCCCTGGCCCTGCTCTCAGGCGGGGGCGCCTCCGCCGTGGCACACCTCGTCGCGGTGCCGCTCGTGATCTCGATCGGCTGGACCATCGCCGGGATGGACATGTGGCCGATGATCCTCGTCATCGCGGTGCTCGCCATCGCGATGGTCGCGCTGTACGTACGAGTGACCGGCGCGCACGCCGACAGCGCCGGCACGGTGACCATCGGTGCTGCCGTGGTCGCCGCGGTGATCACAGTCAGCGCCTTCGACGTCGGCATGGTCGGCTGGATGGTCCTGCTGCACCTCAACAACCTGATGCCGCCCGCGTCCGAGGGCACGTTCTGGTTCCTGATGCAGCTCGGCGTGGTCGTCGGTCTGCTGACCGGCTACCCGGTGGTGCGCTGGCTCCTGCGCCGCGAAGAGCAGTCCGCCCTGCCGAAGCCCGCCTGATCTCGCCGGTCGCTCGGTCGCGCATCCGCTGCTGCGACCGAGCGAACGGTCAGGACCTCAGCCCTCGTGCTGCAGCAGGATCGCGGTGAACTGCTGGCGGGTGCCCCACGGCGTCACGTGGTCCTCGCCGCTGGTCGAGACGAGCCGGTAGCCCGGGAACTCCGCGGCGAGCTCCTCATGGGTGTAGCGCACGATCGGCAATCCGCTGCAGGTCAGCGGACCGTCCGGACCGAAGGTCGCCACGACCACGAAGCCACCCGGCTCGAGGCAGTGCTCGAGGGAGAGGCGGTAGTCGTCACGCTCGTCCTCCTCGGTGAGGAAGTGGAAGACGGCACGGTCGTGCCACAGCGCGAACGTGCGCCCGGGGCGGAAGTCGAGGACGTCGGCGACGTCGAGGTCGAGGCGGCCCGGCACCGCACCGACGCGCTCGCGCACGGTGGTCAGCGCGGTCATGGACAGGTCGATCGCGGTCAGGTCGGTGTACCCGCGCTCGACCAGATGGTCGACCAGCGTCGACCAGCCGGCCCCGACGTCGATGACGGACCGGTCGATGCCGAGTCCGGTCTCGTCGACCAGACCGAGCGACAGCTCGGGCACCGACTGCCACCACGACACGCCGTCCTCGTCCTTGCCGTCGTGGACGTTCTCCCAGTAGTCGGAGCGGGCAGCGGCGTCCTCGGGACGGTAGAGATCAGCATCGGCCATGCCCCGACCCTAGGCCGCGACTCCGCAGGGCCGTCACCAACTCGTCATCCCGATCCACTCTCGGGGTGGGCCGACCCGACTAGATTGAGCAGATGCCCGCAACCAGCACGCCCCCGACCAGCACGCCCCTGGGCGACGTCGCCCGCCTCATCGACGGCGGCGACATGGATTGCGGCAGCGGTCTGCTGCTGCTGATCACCCGCGCCATGCGTCGCCTCGAGGCCGGCGACCTGCTCGCCATCCGCAGCGCCGAGCCGAGCGTGGAGGTCGACCTGCCGGTCTGGGCCGAGCTCGTGGGCCACGAGATCGCCGACCGCCTCGCCGAGACCGACTCGGGCCCGTGGTGGTTCTCGGTGCGCAAGGACGGCGCCTCGGCCCCCGACGCCGGCACCGTCTTCAGCATCGGCGACCGCACCCCGGTCGGCCACCGGCTGTGGGCCTACACCAACTTCGACTGCAACCTCGCCTGTCTCTACTGCTGTGCCGAGTCGTCGCCCAAGGCCGCCGCTCGACGCCTCGACCCCGACGTCGTCGGCCCGCTGTTCGCCCAGTTCCGCGAGCAGGGCGGCAAGGAGCTGCTGCTCACCGGCGGCGAGCCCTTCATGCACCCGCAGCTCGGCGAGCTCGTCGACGCCGCCGAGGGCCTCGAGCGCACGATCCTCACCAACGCCATGGTCTTCCACCGCGGACGACGTCGCGAACTGCTCGAGTCGATCGACCGGTCCGTGGTGATGCAGGTCAGCCTCGACTCCGCGACGCCGGAGATCCACGACAAGATGCGCGGCGCCGGATCGTGGGCGCGCGCCCTCGACGGGATTGGTCTGGCCCACTCACTGGGTTTCCGGGTCAAGATCGCGGCCACGCGATTCGACGAGGACCCGGAAGGGGTGCGTGAGCTGCATGAACGTCTTGACGCCGAGGGCATCGCCAAGGAGGACCGGGTGATCCGCCCGGTGGCGGCCGAGGGCTTCGCCGACGGAGGCATCCACGTCTCCATCGACTCCCTCGAGCCCGAGCCCGTGATCACCGCCGACGGCGCCTGGTGGCACCCGGTCGCGGTCACCAACCCCCACATGCGCATCGCCGACGCCCCGCTCGACCTCGAGGAGATCTTCGGCGTCGTCCGCGACACCCTCAAGGTCCAGGACGCCGCCTCGGCGGCCGGCCGGGAGGTGTTCCGCTGTGCGTGACTCGCTGATGACCCGAGGCAAGGGAGCGCTCGCCTGGGCCCTCGACCCGACTCCGGAGACCAACCAGCGCGCGCAGTCGATCGCGCTCGCGGTGCTGCGCATCCTGCTCGGCCTGATGTGGCTCTACAACGTGGCGTGGAAGCGCGCGCCCAACTTCGGTGAGGAGGCCGGCAACGGTCTCTACAAGTTCACCAAGTACGCCGTTGACTACCCCGTGCTGGCGCCGTACGCCTGGATCACCGACAACCTGATCCTCCCCGTCTTCCCGGTCTTCGGCTGGGTGGTGCTCATCGCCGAGACCGCTCTCGCCGTGATGCTGCTGACCGGCACCTACGTGCGCCTCGCGGCGCTCATCGGTCTGGCCCAGTCGGTGGCGATCGGGCTCTCGGTCGCCTACGCCCCCGAGGAGTGGCCGTGGGCCTACTTCCTCATGGTCGGCGCCCACCTCGTGCTGGTGTTCGGCGTGGCCGGGCGGGTCCTCGGCACCGACGGGGTCCGGGCCGGGACGACGTCGCGACGCACCCTGGGCCAGGTCTGGGCTGCGCTGGCCATCGTCACCGGCCTGATCGCCGCGCTCAAGTCGTTCGGCGACCCCTTCGCCGCCCGTGGACCGACGCTGGGTGACAGCGACCCGTCGCTCTCGCTCGGCGCCTACAACCTCGTCGGGGCGCTGGTGATGCTCGTCGTCGGCGTCCTGCTCCTGGTGGGCATTCGCGGCGGCATCGACCGGCTTCTTCAGGCAGCGGCGGCGCTCGGCGTCCTCGCCGCCGTCTCGCTGCATGCCCAGATCGGGTTCACCGACCCGATTCTCGGCGGCAACCCCACCTCGGCCGCGCTGTTCCTCTCGGTGGCCCTCGTGGCCTTCCTCCTTGCGCGTGTCCCGTCCCCGACCACCTCCTCCACCACCTCCACCACCGAGAGCGACCATCGATGAAGCGCACCGACCTGCCCCGCCTCACCACCAGCCGACGCGGCCTGTTCCTCGGCGCCTCCGGCCTCGTCGTGCTGACTGCCTGCGGCACCGACGACAGCTCCTCCGGCGGCGCCGGCACGTCCGGCTCGACCGCGGGCCCCCTGCCGATCTCGGCGATCCCCGACCAGGACCCCGAGGCCCTCAACCGGCTGTACGGCGACGTGGCGGCCCGCTTCGCCGAGGCGACCGGCCTCGAGGTGACCTACACGCCCGTGACCGAGTACCCCGCCGTCGTCCGCGGCTTCGAGGTCGGCGACCTCTACCTCGCGTGGATGGGCGGCCTCACCGGCGTCCAGGCCGCCCAGCGCGTGGACGGCGCCGTGGCGATCGCCCAGCGCGACATCGACGCCGAGTTCACCAGCCTCTTCATCGCCACCAAGGCCTCAGGCCTCGAGGCGTTCGACGACGTCGACGGCCTCACCGCCCTGGCCGGGAAGTCGCTGACGTTCGGCTCCGACACCTCCACCTCGGGGCGCCTGATGCCGCAGCACTTCATGGACCAGGCCGGGCTCGCCCTCGACGACCTGAAGGGATCGCCCGGCTTCTCGGGCTCCCACGACGCCACGATCGAGGCCGTCGCCTCGGGCAGCTTCGAGGTCGGCGCCGTCAACTCCCAGGTCTGGGACGCCACCGTCGAGGCCGGCGAGGTCGATCTCTCCGACGTGGTCGTGCTCTTCCGCACCCCGACCTACTTCGACTACCACTGGTTGGCGCGTCCCGACATCGACGACGTGTACGGCGCCGGCACGCTCGACTCCATCAAGGAGCTGCTCTTCGGCCTCGACCCGGCCGTGCCCGAGGACGCCGCGATCCTGGACCTGTTCGGCGCCACCTCGTTCATCCCGACCGAGAACGCCAACTACGACCAGATCCGCGCCGTGGCCGAGGAGCTGGACCTGCTCGCGTGAGCCAGCAGCACCACGACCACGACCACCACGACAGCCAGGCCGGCGCGCCGGTCGTCGTACGACTCCGGGGGGCGGGGCGCAGCTTCGGCGGCGCCCCTGCCCTCGCCGGGATCGACCTGACGCTTCGGGCCGGTGAGCGACTGGCCGTGCTCGGACCTTCCGGCGCCGGCAAGAGCACCCTGCTGGGCCTGCTCAACGGATCGCTGGAGCCCTCCGAGGGCACCGTCGAGCTCTTCGGCGCGCCCACCGTCGGGCTGGCCTCCCGCCCGCGTCGAGAGCTGCAGCGACGGATCGGCACCATCTCGCAGGGTCTCGACCTGATCGAGCAGGTGCGAGTGCTGCACAACATCACCGCGGGGCGACTGGCCGAGTGGGGCGCCGCGAGGTCGCTGGCAGCGCTTGCGTGGCCACGTCCCGACCAGCGCGCGCTGGACGCCCTGTCCTCGGTCGGCCTCGAGTGGGCCGTGCACGAGCGCACCGAGCGGCTCTCGGGCGGCGAGCGGCAGCGGGTGGCGATCGCCCGGCTGCTCATCCAGCGTCCCGAGCTGGTGCTGGCCGACGAGCCGGTCGCCAGCCTCGACCCCACCCGTGCCGCGGAGATCCTGCGCCTGCTCTCCCGGGTCTCCGACGAGATCGGCACCCTCGTGGTGACCCTCCACCAGCCGCCGCTCGCCCGCGAGCACTGCACCCGCGCGATCGGCCTGCGCGAGGGACGCCTCGTCTTCGACACCCCGATCGCCGACCTCGCCACCGACCGCCTCGACGAGCTCTACGCCCGAGCCTGAGCCGAGCGGACCCACGATGACCCACCTCCTCGACGTCGACGAGAAGCCGACGTCCGAGCGCGAGCGCCGCGAGTCCCCCGGGCCCGCGCGCCGCGTCACCGGCCGCACGGTCGCCCTGCGTCGGCTCGCCGGGGCGCTCGTCGTGCTCCTCCCCCTGGTCTGGGCCGTGCGTCGTTCGCTCCCCGACAGCGGCGACATCGTCAACGCCGGTGGGGTGCCGCTGATCGGCGACCTGCTCGCGAAGGCCCTCGATCCACGCCTCGATGCCGACTTCCTCGGTGTCGTGCTCGACGCGACCATCACCACGCTCGCCTTCGCCGCCCTGGGCACGGCCGCGGCACTGGTGATCGGCGTGCTCGGCGGACTCGTGCTCAGCGATGTCGCCTTGTCGCGACGGCCACCACTCCCGCTGCGGATCATCCGCACCGCGCTGCGCGGCCTGCTGGTCGCCATCCGCTCGATCCACGAGCTGGTGTGGGCCCTGCTGCTCGTCAGCGTGCTCGGGCTCGACCCCCTGGTCGCGGTCCTGGCGATCGCCCTGCCCTTCGGCGCCCAGACCGCCCAGGTCTTCGGTGACACCTTCGACGCGCTGCCCACCACGGTGCTCGCCTCCCTGCGCCAGGCCGGAGCGCCGGCCCTGCCGGCGGTCGTCTACGCGCTGCTGCCTCCGGCCGGGCCGCTGATGCTCTCCTACTCGTTCTACCGCTTCGAGTGCGCCGTGCGCTCCACGGTGCTGCTCGGCGCGGTCGGTGTCGGGGGGCTCGGGCAGGAGCTGGTCGTCAGCCTCAGCTCGCGCAACTGGGACGAGGTCTGGACCCTGATCGCGGCGGTCATCCTGCTCTCTGCCCTGGTCGACTTCTGGAGCGGCCGCCTGCGGTCCGACATGGCGGTGGCGAGCTGCTCGGAGTGGTCGGCCGGCGACGCTGAGTCCGACGGGCCCGAGGGATCCGACGGGGCTTCCAGGAGCTCACGCTCGCGGTGGGCTCGCTGGTCGGCGATCGCTGTCGTCCCCGGCCTGGTCGCCGCCTGGATCGCCTCCGGCGTGTCGCTCTCAGGCCTCACCAGCGAGCGCACCCGCGCGCTCACGGCGAGCCTGCTCGACGACCTGATCCCGCCCGAGCTCCCGCAGGGTGGCTGGGCGCCGGTGACCGGCGCCGTCCTCGACACCCTCGCCATGGCGGTGCTCGCGATGATGATCGCGGTGGTCATCACCGTGGTGGTCTCCCCGTGGGCGGTCTCGGCGGGTCGGCGCAGCGGTCCGCCTGCGCCCGTCGGCGCGCGCGTGGCGCGCTGGGTGGCCTGGGGCCTGGCCCGGGTCGTGCTGCTCGTGCTGCGTTCGGTGCCACCGACGGTCTGGGCGGTGATCGCCCTGCTGGCCCTCTTCCCCGGCGTCCTGCCCGGCGCGCTCGCGCTCGGGGTCTACACCGGCGGTGTGCTCGGGCGACTCGTCGCGGAGTCGTGGGAGAGCGTCAGCCCCGCACCACGCGACGCCCTGCGTCGCACCGGCGTGGCCGGCGGCCTCGCGACCGTGGCGGCCGTCGTCCCCGCCTCGGCCCAGCAGCTGATCACCTACACCCTCTACCGCTTCGAGATCTGCGTGCGAGAGACGGCCGTGGTCGGCATCGTCGGCGCTGCCGGACTCGGCCGCCTCCTCGCCGAGAACCTCAACCTCTTCCGCTTCCCCGTCGTCACCACGCTGCTGCTCGCCTCCTTCGCGGTGAGCGTCGCCAGCGAGCTGATCAGCCGACGCCTGCGCCGCGCCATCCGCGCCTGATCCGGCCGGTCCGCCCCGGACCATCGAGCCATGTCCGGCTTCGACCATGACGCCTATGCCCACCTCAACCGCTGGGTGCAGCACGGCGTCGTGTCCCGTGCCCAGCTGATTGACCTCGGCGCCACCCCCACCTACTTGCGACGGGCGCTGCGGCGCGACCTGCGCGTCGTCCATCCGGGCGTCTACGTCAACCACACCGGCCCGCTGACCTGGGAGCAACGTGCCTGGGCCGGCGTGCTCTTCCACTCCCCGGCCGCGCTCGCCTGGGAGTCGGCGCTGCCGCGACCACCGCGTGGCGGCCTGATCCAGGTGGCGGTCGGCCACCGGAGCCGGATCACCCAGGTGCCCGGAGTGCACGCCCGCCGGATGGCCCACCTCGACGAGCGCCTCGATCCCCTCAGCGCCCCGCCGCGTCTCCGGCTGGAGCACGCTGCCATCGACGTCGCCTCCCGCAAGCGCGACCTGGCGGCCGCCTTCCAGGTCTTCGCCGACGCCTGCCAGACCCGGGAGACCTCGGCGGAGGCGATCGCCGCCGCTCTGCGCGGGCGGGCGCGAGTCACCGGCAAGGCGCAGCTGCTGGCGCTGCTCGCCGACCTCTCGGACGGCGCCTGCTCGGTGCTCGAGCGCGAGTACCTCCTCCTCGAGCGTCGCCACGGGCTCCCCCGCGGCCTGCGGCAGCACCGCGACCAGCCCGCCGACCGGGCCTTCTACCGCGACGTGCTCTACGCAGCGTTCGGGATCATCGTCGAGCTCGACGGACGGCCGTTCCACGACACCGCCGGCGCACGCGACCGCGACTACGGGCGCGACCTCGACACCGCGATCGACTCGGGCGAGCAGACCGTGCGGCTCACCTACGGCCAGGTGCTGCGCGACGGCTGCGCCACCATCAGCAAGATCGGCACCCTGCTCACCCGGCGCGGCTGGTCAGACCCGTTCCTGCCCTGCCCTACCTGCTGAACCTTTTCAGTCTGCGTCTGGTGACACCGGGTGTCACCAAACGCAGACTCAACGGAACTCCGTGAGCGGCTACCAGCCGAGGGTCTCCCGTACGGCGTCCGCCACCTGGTCGAAGCGGGCCCGGTCGAGCACCGCCCCTTCTCGTCGTACGGCGCTCGGCGCGAGCCGCAGGACCCGGTCGAGGCGGACCTCGCTGGGGCGCCGCTGCCGGTCCCACTCGCCGGCGCCGAGGTCGAACCACCGCGGCCGCTCGTCGGGACCCTGCGGGTCGCGCGGCGAGGTGTTGTCCTTGCTGGTGAGCATCAGCCCGAGCAGGTCGTCACCCACGCGGCCGATCAC
>NZ_JAXMNS010000147.1:0-8196 GCF_034670285.1 Nocardioides sp.
AGAGCATCGCCTCCGCGCTGGGTCGCAAGTACGGCGGCGGCGACGCCGCGGGCCGCCAGATGGTGCAGCAGGTTCAGCAGGTCGCTGGTGAGGTCGGCCTCGACTTCTCGCAGTACCCCGACGCCAAGCGGGTCAACACCGTCGATGCGCACCGGCTGCTGCACGCCGCGGGCGACCTCCGCGCCGACCTCAAGGAGGCGCTGCTGCGCGCCTACTTCGTCGACGTGCGTGACGTCGCCGACCACGACGAGCTGGCCGCGATCGCTGTCGGCGCGGGCCTGGCCGAGGACGACGTACGACGGGTGCTGGCCTCCGACGAGCACCTCACCGAGGTGGACGCCGACGCCGACGCCGCCCAGGACCTGGGCGCCGGGGGAGTGCCGTTCTTCGTGATCGACCGACGCTTCGGGATCTCCGGAGCGCAGCCGGTGGAGGTCTTCACCCAGACCCTGGAGCGGGCCTGGGCCGAGCGCCCCACGCTGCAGATGGCCACCGGGGTCACCGACCGCGACGACGCCTCCGGTGAGGTGTGCGGCCCGGAGGGCTGCACGACCTGAGGCAGGCGCCTCGCCGGCGAATCAGTCGAACAGTCCCCGCGCCAGCGAGCCGTGCGCACCGGGACCGGGCGGCACGAAGAAGAGTCCGCCGCCCTGCGGTGCGACGTACTCCTCGAGGGCCTCGCCGTCGAGTCGCCGCTGGGTGCCGAGGAAGCCAATCTCGAGGTCGCGCTGGTAGGACACGAAGAGCAGGCCCTCGTCGAGCTGGTCGTTGTCGTCGAGGCCGTTGGCGTAGTTGAAGCCTCGCCTCAGCATCACGTGCTCGGGGGAGTCGGCGGTGCGTGGGTTGATCCGGCCGATGTGGGAGTCGAGGGCGGCGGCGTCGGGGAAGTCGACCGCGTCGAACTCGTCCGCTGCGCCGAGCGGAGCTCCGGTGTCGCGGTGGCGGTGGAAGATCGCCTCCTGCTCCGAGAGTCGGGTGCGGTCCCAGAACTCCACCAGCATCCGGATCACCCGCACGGCCTGGTAGGTGCCGCCGACCGCCCACTCCGGGTGGCCGTCACCGGCGCCGACCCAGACGACCTCGTCCATGGACGCCGTCGCGGCCGGGTCCGGGTTGACGGTGCCGTCCTTGAAGCCGAGCAGGTTGCGTCCGGTCAGCGGGGTCGACCGGACCCCGGGGGAGACCTGGTTGGTGCCCGACTGGACCCAGCGCGGCACGAGTCGTCCACGCGTGGCGCGCAGGATCTGCCGCGTCGCGTGCACGACCGCTTCGCTGCTGGAGGCCGAGATCGTCAGCGAGAGGTCCCCGTTGCTGCGCTCGGGCGTGACCAGCCGGTCGTTGCTGAAGCGCGGCATGGGCTGCAGCCCCGGCGGCCTCCGGTCGGACAGGCCGAAGCGGTCGTCGAAGAGCGAGGCGCCGAGGCCCAGCACCACGCCGGTGCCGGTCGGGCCGTGGTCGGGGCCGAGGATGCCGGTGTCGGCAGCGGGGAAGCCGCCCCCGCGCTCGCGGACCGGCACGTCGCCCATGAGGCCCTCGACGGTGGTGCTCAGGTCGGCCAGCAGGCGCGCGAGCTCGTCGCGGGTCTCCACCCGCACGTCGAAGGCGCCGACGAGTCCGGCCGGGGCCGAGACCGTCAGGACGCCCTGGTGAGCGCCGCGGAACGCGAGGGGCGCAGCGCCGGCCGCGATCGTCTCCGTGCTGCACGCAGCGAGGACCGGTGCAGCAGCGACCCCGAGCCCGGCCAGACCGGCCAGACCTGCCAGCCCGCGGCGTCGTACTCGAAGGCGCTCACCGACGTCGTGCCCCACCATTAGGCCAGACCGAGGGTGCCGTTGAGCAGCGAGAGGGACTCGGCGAGCTCTCCCAGGGTCGCGGCGAGGGCCGAGCGCTGCGCGTCGGTGACCTGGGCGTAGACGACGAAGCCCTCCCTGAAGGAGCCGAGCTCGCGCAGCTGGGCGTCCAGGTCGGCGAACTGCACCTCCAGCGTCGCGGCGAGATCGGGGTCGGCCACCTGGAGGGCCGGGTCGAGCAGGTCGACCAAGGCCTCGGAGCCCTCGACGTTGGCCTTGAAGTCGTAGAGGTCGGTGCCGGAGTAGCGGTCCTCCTCACCGGACAGCTTGCCGCTGGGGGCAGCGACCTCCTCGATGAGCTCCTGGGCGCCCACGGTCAGGACCTGGGGCTCGATCGCGAGCTCGTCCGAGGCGGCGTCGAGGTCGGCGAGGTCGGAGGCGAGCTGCTCGGCGTACGGCGCTGCGGCGGCCAGGTCGCCGTCGACCCACAGGTGGTACTCGATGCGGTGCCACCCGGTGAAGCCAGGATCCTCCGGGCTGTCGAAGTCGTCCTCGCGCACGTCGACGGCGGCGTCGAAGCCGGGGATGATGCCGGCGATCGGCTCGATCCGCTCCCAGGGACGTCGCGAGACGGGGTAGAGCGCCTGGGCCTGCTCGAGGTCTCCATCGGCGATCGCGGCGGCGAAGGCGTCGGTCTCGGACCGCATGGTGGCGATCTGCTCGTCGACGTAGACGCGGTAGTCGGCGACGGCGGTGTCGATGACGGCTGGGTCGACGGCGACGACCGACGGCGGGGCAGTGGATTCGGCGGTGTCGGACGAGCAGCCGGAGATCACGAGGGCCGCAGCAAGGCTCGAGAAGCCGACGGCGGCCGACCGGCCTCGCTGGAAGGAGAGAGGTGAGGACATGTCAGTAAGGTAAGGCATGCCTAACTAGTTCAGACGATCGGGCCCGAAGCCGCGGTCGACTGGGTCTGGACCGTCGCTCGTCACGTCGCCGATCTCGGCTACCGTGACGATCCGCACAGCGTCGTGCGCCCTGCACGCTCGACCTGCGAGGACTCACTGTGACCGCTGCCCCGTCGTCCCGGACCCGTCGTGCTGTCGTCCTGATCGCCGAGGAGCTCAGTCCGGCCACCGTCGACGCCCTCGGTCCCGACTTCGAGATCCGCCACTGCGACGGCGCCGACCGGACCGCCTTCCTCGCCGCGATCACCGACGTCGACGCCCTGCTCGTGCGCTCGGCCACGAAGGTGGACGCCGAGGCGCTCGCCCTCGGCAAGCGGCTGCGTGTGGTCGCCCGCGCCGGCGTCGGGCTCGACAACGTCGACGTCCGGGCCGCCACGATGGCCGGCGTCATGGTGGTCAACGCGCCGACGTCCAACATCGTCTCGGCCGCGGAGCTCGCCGTCGCGCTGATGCTCGCCGCCGCGCGCCACGTCTCGCCGGCTCACGCCGCGCTGCGCGCAGGGGAGTGGCACCGCGAGCACTACAGCGGCATCGAGCTCTACGAAAAGACTGTCGGCATCGTCGGCCTGGGCCGGATCGGAGTGCTCGTCGCGCAGCGCCTGGCGGCCTTCGGGATGAACGTCATCGCCTACGACCCCTACGTGCAGGCCGGCCGCGCCGCGCAGGCCGGCGTACGACTCGTCGACCTCGACACCCTCCTCGCCGAGTCCGACTTCATGTCGGTGCACCTGCCCAAGACCCCCGAGACCATCGGTCTGATCGGCGCCGACCAGCTGGCCGTGGTGAAGCCCGGGCTCGTGCTCGTCAACGCTGCGCGCGGCGGGATCGTCGACGAGGATGCCCTCTACGACGCGCTCACCACGGGCCTGATCGCCGCGGCCGGCCTCGACGTGTTCGCCAGCGAGCCCTGCACCGACAGTCCGCTGCTGGCCCTCGACAACGTCGTCGCCACCCCGCACCTCGGCGCCTCGACGCAGGAGGCGCAGGAGAAGGCGGGCGTGTCGGTCGCCAAGTCGGTGCGGCTCGCGCTCGCCGACGAGCTCGTGCCGGACGCCGTCAACGTGCAGGGCGGCGTGATCGCCGAGGAGGTGCGTCCCGGCATCCCGCTCACCGAGAAGCTCGGCCGGATCTTCACCGGGGTCGCCGGCGAGGTCGCCCAGCAGATCGACGTGGAGGTGCGTGGCGAGATCACCGCCTTCGACGTCAAGGTCCTCGAGCTCGCCGCTCTCAAGGGCGTCTTCACCGACGTCATCGAGGAAGCCGTCTCCTACGTCAACGCGCCCCTGCTGGCCGCGGAGCGGGGCACGTCGGTGCGGCTGCTCTCGGAGTCGGAGAGCCCCGACCACCGCAACCTGATCACGCTGCGCGGCACGCTCCCCGACGGCTCGCAGGTCTCGGTCAGCGGCACCCTGATCGGGATCAACCAGCGCGAGCGGCTCGTCGAGGTCAACGGCTACGACATCGACCTCGAGCCCACCGAGCACCTCGCGTTCTTCACCTACTCCGACCGTCCGGGCATGGTCGGCACCGTCGGGCGCATCATCGGCGACGCCGGCGTCAACATCGCCGGCATGCAGGTCGCCCGCAACGCCAAGGGCGGGGAGGCCCTGATGGCCATCTCGGTCGACACCGGCATCGCTCCTGAGGTGCTCGCCGAGATCGAGTCGGCTATGTCGGCACACTCGGTGCGGGCCGTCGACTTAGTCTGAGATTCGGGGCGGGCCCGCCGGGCATGAGTCACTGGTGCCATGAGCGAGAGCGTCACCCCCGAGACCATCGTCGCCGGCCGCCCCGCGCCGGTGCTGCTCGACCTCGGGCCGGTCGCCCAGCTGCGGGCCGGACGCCTGCCGCTGCGCCTGACCCAGCTGACGATCGGCCTCCTGCTGTACGGCGCCTCGCTGGCCATGATGGTGCGCGGCGGCCTCGGGCTCGCTCCCTGGGACGTGCTGCACTCCGGCCTGATCCAGCACGTGCCGATCACCCTCGGTCAGGCCGTCGTGGTGATGAGCTTCGTCGTGCTCCTGCTGTGGATCCCGCTCAAGGAGGTGCCCGGCGTGGCGACGATCGCCAACGCCGTGGTGGTCGGGTTGGCCGCCGACGCCACGCTCGCGCTGCTCGACCGACCCGACGCGCTCTGGGCCGAGGTCGCGTTGATGGTCGGCGGGGTCGCGCTCTGCGGCTTCGCGACCGCCCTCTACATCGGCGCCCAGCTCGGACGCGGTCCGCGCGACGGACTGATGACCGGCCTGCACCGTCGTACGGGCCTGTCGATCCGGCTGGTCCGCACCGGCCTCGAGGTCAGCGTGGTGCTCGTCGGCCTGGCCCTCGGCGGAGTGGTCGGCGTGGGCACGGTCGTCTTCGCGCTGGCCATCGGTCCGATCGCGCAGGCGCTCATGCCGCTCTTCCTCGTCGACCTGGCGCCGGCTACGGCGCGGCGCAGGGCCTCATAGCCGCGCCCGGGCCTGCTGTGCCGTGAGCACCACGCAGACCCCGGCGAGCACCGCGAGCACCGCCGCGACCGGCACCTGGTCGGCGAGAGTGGTGATCATCAGCGGGAACCCGAAGCCGATGTAGGCCGTGGCGTAGAAGGCGGCCGACACGGTGCCGAGTCGGCCGTCGTGGGCCAGCGCCGGCAGGCGCGACATCCCGCTGGCGAGCGCGAGCCCACCGCCGGCGCCGAGCACTGCGGCCGAGGGGATGGCGAGGAAGAGCACGGCGGGGACTGCGGCTGCGAGCGCCGTACCGCCGAAGCCGACGATGCCGCACGCCGCCGCGACCGGTGCCGTGCGCGGTCCGAGTCGACCCTGCAGCGGTGCGGCGAGGGCGCCGGCCCCGAGCGCGAGCCCGGCCATCAGGCCCGTCAGGGCGACCGGGGCGTACGGGAAGCCCACCAGCACCGGCACCGCGGCGATCGTGCTGGCCGGGAAGGCGTAGACGCAGATCGCCAGCGGGGCTACCACGACCAGCGCTGTGCGTCGCGCTCCTGGCCGGAAGGCCGACGTCGGAGCCTCACCGGGGGTCGACGGGGCTCGTACGAGCGACTCCGCGACCGTCCAGGACGCCAGGAGCGCTCCGGCCAGCAGGAGCAGGTGCACGAGGTACGGCAGGACGAGCGGCAGGGGCCCCCACTCACCGATCAGGCCGGCGTAGGCCGGTCCGACGGCGAACCCTGCGGTCATCGCGACCGCCGCGCTCCGCGGACCTGCCGGGTTGCCGCGCCTCGTCGCGGTCTCGACCAGCCAGGCGCTGCCCACGCTGAACACCGTCCCCGACGCAGCCCCCTGGGCGAAGCGGACCAGGTAGAGCAGCGGCTCGCTCTGCGCTGCGAAGACGAACAGCAACGAGGCGAGGGCGGCGAGGATCGCGGCAGGCAGGACCACCCGACGGCGTCCGAGGCGGTCGGCGGCGCGACCGGCGAAAGCCAGCGCGAGCATGAGGCCGAGGGCGTAGACCCCGAAGATCGCGGTGACCGAGGCGTCCGTCAGTGCGAGGCGCTCGCGGTAGACGAGAAGCAGCGGGGTGGGGACGTTGGTGCCGGTGGCCACGGCGAGCAGCAGGAGCGTGAGACGTCGCTCGGGGGTCCAGGTCGAGCGGTCAGTCCCTGGGTCGGTCGCACGGGCGGTCACATGGCGCAGCCTTGCACGCCCACCACAGCACGGCGCTCGCGCCTGCATCGCGGCTGTCGGCGGCGATGGGTAGTGTCGCTCCTGCGCTACTCAGCGTGTCCGATCTCACCCCGTATCCCGGTGGAGGAACGATGACCCCGTCTGACGCAACGTCTGGTGCTGCTGAGCCGATGCCGCTCACACCGCCCGACCCGGTGGTCACGTTGACGGCGCCCGAGGCGCCGGCGGTGGTGCTCGAGACCCAGGCCCCCAAGATGGCACCCCCGGTCGCCGCCGCCGTGCAGCCCGAGCTCGACGCCAAGGTCGACAGCTTCATGACCGCGCTGGCCACCACCCAGGCCGGCAGCCCGGAGTTCGCCGCGCAGGCCGAGAACGTCCGCACCATGGGCGACGCCGACATCCGCCGGGCGGCCGAGACCTCCAACCGGATGCTCGACCGGCCGGTCACCGCGCTCAAGGAAGGTGGCCTCGCCGAGGGGTCGACGGTCGGCAAGACGCTGCTCGAGCTGCGTCGCACGGTCGAGGACCTCGACCCCAGCCAGGCCACCGGCACCAAGCGCTGGCTCGACATCCTGCCCTTCGGCGACAAGATCACCGACTACTTCCGCAAGTACCAGTCGGCCCAGACCCAGCTCAACGGCATCCTGCACAGCCTGCGCAACGGTCAGGACGAGCTCACCAAGGACAACGTCGCGCTCAACCTCGAGAAGGCCAACCTCTGGGCCGTGATGGGTCGGCTCAACCAGTACGTCTACGTCGCCGAGCGCCTCGACGCCAAGCTCGCTGCCCGTATCGCCGAGCTCGAGCTGAGCGACCCCGACACCGCGCGCACCCTGAGCCAGGACGTCCTCTTCTACGTGCGCCAGAAGCACCAGGACCTGCTCACCCAGCTCGCGGTGTCGATCCAGAGCTACCTCGCGATCGACATCATCATCAAGAACAACATCGAGCTCATCAAGGGCGTCGACCGCGCCTCGACCACCACGGTCTCGGCGCTGCGCACGGCCGTCATCGTGGCGCAGGCGCTGGGCAACCAGAAGCTCGTCCTCGACCAGATCTCGGCGCTCAACACCACCACGTCGGGCATGATCCAGCGCACCTCCGAGATGCTGAAGGACAACTCGGCCGCCATCCAGGAGCAGGCCGCGTCCTCCACGATCGGCATCGAGCAGCTGCAGGCGGCGTTCGCCAACATCTACGCCACGATGGACTCCATCGACGAGTTCAAGCTCAAGGCTCTCGACAACATGTCGGCGACCATCGGTGTCCTCGAGCACGAGGTGGAGAAGTCGCAGTCCTACCTCGCGCGCGTGCAGCAGCACGACGCTCGCAACGCTGCCGGCACCCTCGACCTCTCCGCTCAGTCGCTCGGCTGAGCCGACAGTTGGCTGACCGATGACTGACGTGCGACCTCTGACGTGCTGACGTGGGGCTGAGACAGTGGTGGAGTCGTCGGCGTCGGGACGACGACTCGGTCACGACGGTGGCAGCGCCACCGACCGAGCAGGAGATCCTCGCAGCCCTCAACCGGGTCAACGCGATGCTCACCGAGGCCAACGCGCCCCCGATCGTGACGGCCCGGGTGGTGCGGATCGCTCGCTCGATCAACGACACGCTGCCCCGGCTGCGCAACCTCGGCCTCGGCAGCATGGAGGGCTACTCCGTCGTGGCGACCGCCACGACCTACCTGCCCGAAGCCGTCGGCGGCTACCTGCGCCTGCCGCGGGAGTGGGCCGACACCCGACCGATCGACGGCTACAAGACGTCGCTGATGGTGCTCATCGAGCAGCTCGAGCTGCTGGCCTCGACGAT
>NZ_JAXMNS010000148.1:0-8163 GCF_034670285.1 Nocardioides sp.
CTCTCCTGGGGAGTGAGGGTCGCGACCCGGATCATCATGCACGAGCCGCGCAGACTCCCCAGGACCTGGCACGTGTGATTGCGAGCAGCCCACGGTCACTGCCACCGCACACTGGCGAGGACGGACTCGATGTCCGCGCGGACCTTCGAGGTGTCGATGGGGCTCTCCAGGGAGATCGTGACGAAGGAGTCCTCGTAGGTGGCGCCGAACTCGTAGTAGAGCACGGGCCCCTTGCCCCCCTCGAGCACGTAGCCCTCGATCCCGTCGACCGTGCGGTTCTCGAGCCGCTCGACCGGGGCGATGGTGCGTTCGATGTTCTCGAGGTTCAGCTCCGCGGCGTCGTCGAGCGAGATCTCGGGATAGGTGATCCCGGCACCCCCGCCCAGGTAGAACGACCCGTCGACGGTGGCCTTGGACGCCACCCTGCCGGTCGAGACCCACTTCTCGGTGGGAGCCCGGTAGGTCGCCACCGGCTCGCCGAGGTGCTCGATCGTGAGTCTCGCCCCGGTGGCCGGCGCGACGTCGGGGGCAGGCGGCTCGGACTGCGTGGGTCGTGACGCCGAGGGGGTGGCGGTCGGTGCGGCCACCTCGCCCTCGTCGGTCGAGCAACCGGCGAGCACCGCGATCAACACGGCGCAGGTCGCGATCCTGAGCTGCACGTACCCCTCCTCGACGACCCCGAGGGTCTGCTGCCAGCGGCTGCCGGCGACGGCTGACGCCGACTGGCGTCAGCGGTCACAGCGCACAGGTTTGTCCGCCGTCCCACCGGGTACCACGCTGGTCGAGCTGCGAAACCTCATCTGACACCTCCGCGTGCGAAGGGACCCGACCATGGGCTTGTACGACCTCGACGTCCGGTCGCTCCTCGGCACCGGGACCGCAGGCGTCAACGAGCTCGTGCTCGTCATCGAGCAGATCGACGACGTGGTGAAGCGGATCAGCGCTGAGGAGCAGGCTTTCGCGCCGGTGACCTTCGCCTTCGGGGCCTCGGTCGCTCCCGGAGCCTTCGGCCGTGCCGACTCGGCGCCGTCCCTCTCCGGTCACTACGACCGCGCCCACGAGGTGACCTGGAAGACGCTGCGCGGCATCAAGGACGACCTCATCGGCTTCCAGGAAGCCTGTCGCGCGGCCATGGTCGCGATCCGCGACGCCGACGACCAGGCGGCGGACCACATGCGCGTGGTCACCGACGCGCTGGGCATCGTCGCAGCCGGTGGGCGTGGGCACGGAGGCCAGCAGGCACGCCGCGACGCCCAGCAGCACCAGGACACCGACGAGGCGGGGCGACACGACTCGTGACCGGACCACACATCGCCCGACTCCAGGCCGCGATCGCCGGGATGGACCCCGACGACATCTCGACCTCACGCGCCCACTGGGACGAGGGAGCCGTCTCCCTGAGGAACATCGCCCGTGTCCTGGAGAACGCCGAGGCGTCCATCCTGGAGGGCTTCGGTCCGTCGTCCCTCGTCGGACCAGCGGCCAAGCAGGCCTTCTCCACGATGCGCACGAACGTCCTCACGCCCCGCCAGGCCGAGATGCAGGCCGCGGGAGAGGCCCTGGACGTCGTGCGCGCTGCCATGTTGAGAGCCCGCGCCGCCAGCGCGCAGATGCCGACGACGTCACCGGGCGCGCCCCCGACGTTCACCGCCGGCACCGGTGACGAGGCCGACGACGTCACCCGCCTGAAGATCCACGCAGCTCAGATGCGCACCCACCAGCAGCAGACGGCTGCCTACGCCGAGTCGGACGAGCGTGCGCGTCAGGAGCTGGTCGCGCTCAACCGCGACTACGACGAGGCCGCCGAGGTGATGGCCAGGATCCACGGCGAGCCGGTGCGCGAGTCCGGGTCCGGCACGCCCGGCTCGACCGCAGGCGGAGCCGGCGGCCCCAGGGGCGGCTCGGCCCACGGGGCAGGCGCCTCGTCGTCGTCCAACGGCGGTCAGTCGGCGACCCTCGACGTCGCCTTCCCCACCGGTGCCGACTCGTTCGAGGTCTCCCCCACCCCGGGCAGCTCGACGGGCTCCACGCCGTACTCGGCTCCCCAGGGCACGCCCGACACCATCGATTCCGAGACCCCCCAGGTCGACATCGGCACCGTGGGCACCGGCGAGGTCGGCACCGACGTCGGCACCGGCGGCTCGGGCCTCAACCCGATCGCCGGTGGCGCTGCGGCCGGGGCGGGGGCGCTCGGCGGCCTCGGGGCCAAGAACCTGATCGCCCGCCTCGGCTCGGCCGCACCAGGCGGCACCGCCGCGGGCGGCACCCCGGCCAGACCGGTCGGGGCCACCGGACGTGCCGCGAGCAGCGGAGTCCTCGGCGGGTCCGCTGCTCGTGGCGCGGCCGGCACCACCGCCGCTCCCGGGAGCAAGGCCACCGGCCGCGGCGCCGCAGTAGGAGCCGGGTCAGGGGCTCGCGCAGGAGCCGGGGGCGCAGGTCGCCGTGGCCGCGCGACCGACCCGCAGAGCCGGCGCGAGAACGACCTCGAGGTCGAGGAGGACTGGCTCGACGACGAGGGTCACTCCGGCGTCCTCGACTGACGCCTCACGGAGCGAGTCGGCAGGTCTCCCACCCGTCCTCGACGCGGCGGTACTGCAGCCGGTCGTGCAACCGGCTCGGACGGCCCTGCCAGAACTCCACGGCCTCGGGCCGCACGAGATAGCCGCCCCACTCGTCGGGCACCGGCACGTCGCGACCTTCGAAGCGAGCCTCTGCCTCGTCGTACGACGCCTGCACCGCGTCGCGGTCAGCCACCACCTCCGACTGGTGGCTGGCCCAGGCACCGAGCTGCGAGCCGCGCGGACGCTGGGCGAAGTAGGCCGCCACGTCGGCGTGCGGCAGCGGCTCGGCCACCCCGTCGACGCGCACCTGGCGCTCGAGCGGGTGCCAGGGGAAGAGCAGCGAGCAGGCCGGGTTGCCGGCCAGCTCGCGGCCCTTGCGCGAGGACTGGTTGGTGAAGAACCTGAAACCGTCGACGCCGACCCCCTTGAGCAGGACGGTGCGCGCCGCGGGCCGTCCGTCGTCCGACACCGACGCCACGATCATGGCGTTCGGCTCGCTGATCCCGGCAGCACTGACCTCCTCGAACCACCGCTCGAACATCGCCATCGGGTCGGGCGCGAGGTCTACCTCCGAGAGCCCGCCGGCGGCGTAGTCGTGACGCAGCGCCGCCAACCTCGCGGAGGCGTCGGAGGCGGGATCGGGGTGCTTAGCCATACGCCCGAATCTACGCGCGAGGGTCGTGCGGCAGAATGCCGGACGGACGACTCCCTGATCGGTCCCGATCGGACCGGGTCAGCGTCCCGACAGACCAAGGCAGACAGCCCACCGCTGGAGCGAAGGAGCACGAAGCGATGACCGAGGTACACCATGGACTGGAGGGCGTCATTGCCTTTGAGTCCGAGATCGCCGAGCCCGACAAAGAGGGTTCCGCGCTGCGTTACCGCGGCGTCGACATCGAGGACATCGTCGGCCGCGTGCCGTTCGAGAACGTCTGGGGCCTGCTGATCGACGGCGCCTACACCCCCGGCCTCGAGCCCGCCGAGCCCTACAACCTCCCCGTGCACACCGGCGACGTCCGCGTCGACGTCCAGGCCGCCGTGGCGATGCTGGCCCCGGCCTTCGGCTTCGGTCAGACCTACGACATCTCCGACGAGCAGGCCCGCGAGGACATCGGTCGCCTCGCCGTCATGGTGCTCTCGTACGCCGCCCAGTCGGCGCGCGGCCTCAACAAGGCCGTCGTCCCGCAGAAGACGGTCGACGAGGGCGCGACCCTCGCCGAGAAGTTCCTGATCCGCTGGAAGGGCGAGGCCGACCCCAAGCACGTCAAGGCCATCGACGCCTACTGGAGCAGCGCGGCCGAGCACGGCATGAACGCCTCCACCTTCACCGCGCGCGTCATCACCTCCACCGGTGCCGACGTCGCGGCGGCCTTCTCGGGCGCCATCGGCGCGATGAGCGGCCCGCTGCACGGTGGTGCCCCCTCGCGCGTGCTCGGGATGATCTCCGACGTCGAGGAGTCCGGCGACGCCGAGGCCTACGTCAAGGGTCTCCTCGACCGCGGCGAGCGCCTGATGGGCTTCGGCCACCGTGTCTACCGTGCCGAGGACCCGCGCGCCCGCGTGCTGCGTCGTACGGCCAAGGAGCTCGACGCTCCCCGCTACGCCGTTGCCGAGGCGCTCGAGAAGGCCGCCCTCGCCGAGCTGCGCGAGCGTCGCCCCGACCGCGTCCTCGAGACCAACGTGGAGTTCTGGGCCGCGATCGTCCTCGACTTCGCCGAGGTCCCGCCGCACATGTTCACCTCGATGTTCACCTGTGCCCGCACCGGTGGCTGGTCGGCGCACATCCTGGAGCAGAAGCGCACCGGCCGCCTGATCCGCCCCTCGGCGATCTACACCGGACCGTCCGCCCGCTCGGCCGACACCGTCGACGGGTGGAACGCCGACTGGGCGAAGTGAGCCCAGCGACGCGATAGTCCCTGACGATCCGGCCCCTCATCCAGTGGATGAGGGGCCGTTTCGTCAGGGACTACCTGCGTCTCAGCGGAAGTACCAGCTGGTCTTGCCGCGCGCGGCCTGACGCGTCAGCGAGATGTGCACGTGGTCGCGGTGCCGCAGGGTCTGCGAGCACTTCTTGAGCTTCTTGCAGCCCGAGGAGAGGTAGGGCACCGGCTCGAAGCCGCGCCAGGCGGAGTACATCTGGTCGTCCCAGATGACGTACATGATGCCCATCCGACGGGCGAGCGCGTCGGTCTCCCCGGCGCGGTTGGTCTTGAACGCACGGCGCAGGAACTGTCTGGCCGCCTTCCGTCCGGTCTTGGTGGAGGCGTTGACCGTCCAGTCGAACGCGCGCCCCTCGGTGTGCTCGGAGGTGCTGCCGCCGCAGGCGCGCGAGATCCCCCCGAAGCGGCCGCCGAAGCGCTTCACGAGCCAGTGCCCGAGCTCCTCGGTGCCGGGCTTGGCGTTCGGGCGGCACTTGGTGGCGGGCTGGTAGGAGGCGTAGTCCTCGACGTGGTGCGCGGCGGCTGCCGTGGGCAGCACCGAGGGCGCGGCGGCGAGGGGGAGCCAGGGCAGGAGGAGGGCTGCGACGAGCAGCCCGAGGCGGGGGGTCCGGGGCATCCTTCGAGGCTAGGCACCGGTCTCTCGCGCCGCAGCACTCTGCCCCGGAAATGGCCGATCGGTCAGCCGGGGATGACCCCCTCGGGCCCGCCCTCAGGGGTGAGCGAGCACCTTGGCGAAGCACCGGCTGAGCGGTGACCCGCGGTAGTGCCCGAAGCCCGGGACGCCGACGTAGCCCGACGACTCGTAGAGCGCGATCGCCTCGGGCTGCTTGATCCCGGTCTCGAGCACCAGCGCCTCGTAGCCGGCCGCTGCGGCACTCTCCTCGAGGTGCTGCAGGACGCGACGAGCGAGCCCCTGCCCGCGCGCCGAGGCGGCGACATACATGCGCTTGATCTCGGCGGTCCGCTCGACCCCGCCCACCACCACGTCGCTGCGACGCCAGGCCCCGGTTGCCACCGCTCGGTCGCCGAGGTAGCCGACGAAGAAGGCGCCGGCCGGGGCGACGAAGTCGAGTGGCAGCAGCGGCGAGTCGTCCTGGCTGCCGTAGCGCACGACGTACTCGGCCTGCACCTCCGCGACGAGTCGTACGGCGTCCACGTCGCCGTAGTCGACGTGGACCAGCCGCAGCTCGGGCAGCTTGTCAGCGAGGGGCGAGGGCATGCCCGCAAGCGTCGCAGAAGCGCGCCTCGCGGTCGGCCTGGACCCCGCACGACGAGCAGTGCGGACCGGAACCCCTCGTCGTGCCCTGCGAGGGCTCGCCCCGGAAGGCGCTGCCGAACTCGCGGACCGCATCCGACGTCTCCCCCGACACGTAGCGCGACTGCGCACCGAGGAATCCCGCGTTCAGCGCGGCGAGACCGAAGACGACGAGGAAGCCGCCGCCGGCGATCCTCAGGATCGGCCCGAAGCCGGCGTCGTCGCCGAAGGTGTCGCCGTTCATCTCTGCGACGAACTCCGTGCCGCCGCGGACGAGCAGGACGAGCCCACCGACCACGAGCACGGCACCGAGGATGCGGAAGACGGTGCGGGCCGTCGAGGACTGGTCGCTGGGGGCCATGGGGACTCCTGGTGCTCAGAGCGCCGGGGGCGCTGTCAGAATGAAGCTCCTACGCTGCGATGGACCACTTCAACCGCCGAGAAGGTTGCCCCGTGCCCGACCCTGTGACCGAGATCGTGATTCCCGCCGGCCTGCTGCCCGCTGACGGGCGCTTCGGCGCCGGACCGTCAAAGGTGCCGGTCTCCCGCCTCGAGGCCCTCGCGGCCACCGGGCGCGACCTGATGGGCACCTCCCACCGCCAGGCGCCGGTGCGCGAGCAGGTGGGTCGCGTGCGCGAGGGCCTGTCCTCGCTCTTCTCGTTGCCCCAGGGCTACGAGGTGGTGCTCGGCAACGGCGGCGCCACTGCGTTCTGGGACGTCGCCACGGCCGGCCTGATCGAGAAGCGCAGCCAGCACCTCACCTTCGGCGAGTTCTCTGCCAAGTTCGCCACGGCAGCCAAGGCCGCGCCCTGGCTCGACGACCCCAGTGTCATCACCGCCGCTCCCGGCTCGCGCCCGGTCCCTGTCGCCGAGGCCGGCATCGACGCCTACTGCTGGGCGCACAACGAGACCTCCACGGCCGTGATGGCGCCGGTCGTGCGCCCGGCCGGCACCAGCGCCGACGAGGCCCTGGTGCTCGTCGACGCCACCTCGGGCGCCGGCGGCCTCCCCGTCGACATCGCCGAGACCGACGTCTACTACTTCGCCCCGCAGAAGTCCTTCGCCTCCGACGGCGGGCTGTGGTTCGCGATCATGTCGCCCGCAGCGAGGGAGCGTGCCGCGCGCATCGCCGCGTCCGACCGCCACATCCCGGCGTTCTTCGACCTGCCGACCGCGATCGACAACTCGCTCAAGAACCAGACCTACAACACCCCGGCCGTGGCCACGCTCTTCCTGATGGCCGAGCAGGTCGACTGGATGAACGACCTCGGCGGGCTCGACGCGATGGTCGCGCGCACCACCGCGTCGTCGGGGGCGCTCTACGACTGGGCCGAGCGGACGGCGTTCACGACGCCGTACGTCGCCGACCCCGACCACCGCTCGTTGGTGATCGCCACCATCAACTTCTCCGACGACGTCGACGCCGACGCGGTCGCGAAGGTGCTGCGCAGCAACGGGATCGTCGACACCGAGCCCTACCGCAAGCTCGGTCAGAACCAGCTGCGCATCGGCACCTACCCCGCCGTCGACCCGTCCGACGTCGAGGCCCTCACGGCCTGCATCGACTTCGTGGTGGCGGCCCTGTAGCCCCGCATCACGCGACCTTCTTGATCAGCTTGAGCGTCGCCCGCTCGAGAGCCGCCTGCCGCTCGTCGGGGTTGTCATAGGTGCGCCGCGTCGTGCCCTTGATGGTGATCCCGCGCTCGTAGGCCTCGATCACCCGCGGGTCGACGTACGACGACCGCGCCAGCGTGGGGGTGTTGCCGAGGAAGTCCGAGACCTCCACCATCGCCGCCGAGATCGCGCGCTTGCGCGACGCCTTGGTCGCTCCGGTCTCCCCCGACTCGTCGGACTCGGCGAGCGCAGCTGCTGCGAGCACGGTGGCGTGCCACGTGCGGAAGTCCTTGGCGGTCGCCTCGAGCCCGGTCGTCTGGCGCACGTAGTCGTTGACGAGGTCGGGGATGATCGAGCGCCACGACCGACCGTCGCGGTAGGCCATGAGTGACGGGTCCTCGGCCGAGCGTCGGCGACGCATGATCTCGACGGCCTCGATCACCGTGGCGTCGTCGATCTCGATCCGGTGCTCGACGCCGGACTTGCCCACGAAGGCGAACACCAACCGGTCCTGCTGGCGTCGCACGTGGCGTCGTTCGAGAGTGGTCAGTCCGAAGGAGCCGTGCGCGTCGGCGTAGGCGTCGTTGCCGATGCGGAAGTAGCCGAGGTCGAGCAGCCGTACTGCGGCAGCACAGGCGCGCTCGAGCGGCATGCCCTCGCGCCCGAGGTCGGCCAGCACCAGCTCACGGGCCTTGACCAGTCCCTTGCCGAACAGCAGCATCCATGATCGATGAGTCCATGGATAAAGAGCAAATGAAACAAGAGCCTCAGCCATGGGAGTTTCGTTCTAAAC
>NZ_JAXMNS010000149.1:0-8155 GCF_034670285.1 Nocardioides sp.
GGTCCGAGCCCGACGGTGCCGGCAGCCTCGTCGGCGGCGACCGCGCGCAGCACCTCGGTGCAGCGCAGGTCCTCGAGGGTCGACTCCACGTCGCGCGCGGCCCGCGCCAGGTTGTGCGTGCGGCCGCCGGCGAGCACCAGCTGCTCGACCTCGAGGCGGTAGAGCAACGTGTCGAGAAGCTCGCGCTCGCGCCACAGGATCAAGGAGAGCTTCTCCACGACGGTCTCCCGGAGGTCGGACGTCGCCCGCGGCACGGGCGACGAGTAGGTGAGGACTGCTTGTGTCACCACTCATCGGATCGACCTGGGGCGACCTGAGAAGACCTGGGGAGAAAATGACCTCCGGGTCGCGAGTAGTCACCTGACCCCCGGTGACATGGTCCTTTCGGGCCAGACGCGGCCATCCCTTCGAGCCGTTCTGAATACCTTTACCCGCATTTACCCGGATTCCCTTCCGCTCGGACGGCAACTTCCGACAGGATCAGGTCTTCGGCGGTCGGGAGGGCAGCCGATGTGTGACAGGGAGGGCTCACGCCATGCAGGAGACACACGTTCGACGAGTACCCGAGGACAACCCTCGGCGAGCGGGTCAACCACGATGAACGAGACCGTCGACTCCCCCCGAAGTGGCTCCGACGGCCTCATCATCGCCAACATGAGCTTGGTGGCGTACATCGTCCGGGAGACCATGAGCCGGGTCCCTGCCCACGTCAGCCGCGACGACCTCTGCTCCGCAGGCCTCGTCGCCCTCGTCAAGGCCTCGCACTCCTTCGAGCCCGAGCGTGGCGTCCCCTTCGCCCGCTACGCCGCCACCCGGATCCGCGGCGCCATCCTCGACGAGCTGCGCGGCATCGACTGGGCCTCGCGCTCGGTGCGTCGCCGCGGTCGCAACCTCGACGAGACCCGCTCGCGACTCGCGTCCATCCTCGGACGCAACCCCGAGAACGCCGAGGTCGCCAACGCCCTCGGCATCACCGAGGCCGAGGTCGCCAACAACGACGGCGACGTGGCCCGCGCCAACGTGCTGTCCCTCCACGCCGGCACCGACGCGTCGTACGAGGAGCTGCTCGTCAGCCCGGCGCCGGGTCCTGAGGCCGAGGCCGAGCACCGCGAACGTCTCCAGTACCTCACCGCCGCGATCGAGGAGCTGCCCGACCGCATGCGTGTCGTGGTGCAGGAGTACTTCCTCGCCGAGCGGCCCATGGCCGAGATCGCCGACTCCCTCGGCGTCTCGGAGTCCCGGATCTCGCAGATCCGGGCCGAGGCCCTGGTGCTGCTGCGCGACGCGATGAACAGCGCCCTGGACCCCGACCTGCTCGCACCGCACGCCCGCCCCGACGGCTCTGCGGCGAAGCGTCGCGTGGCCTACTTCGAGGCCGTGGCCGCCCGTCACTCCAGCCAGCGCGCCAGTCAGCGCACCGGTCAGCACGCCGGTTCGAACGCCGGTTCGAACGTGGTCGCCCTGCACGAGATCGCCTGACACCACCCTCATCACCGAACCCGCGGAGGCCGCTGCCTCCGCGGGTTCCGTGCTGTCAGGGGGGGGCACCCGTCGAGCGCCGAGGGAGCGACGAAAGATCGCCCGAGAAATTCTTCTCGAAATCCCTCAGCCCGACTCCGGGGCCGCCGATCTGTTGGGGGCGAGCCCAAGGACGGACTCGCTGGACTCACACCAGGAGGGAACCATCATGGGTCTTCGTATCAACACCAACACCGACGCCTTCAACTCGTACCGAAACCTTTCGGTCACGCAGGGACAGATGTCGAAGTCGCTCGAGAAGCTGTCGAGCGGCTTCCGGATCAACCGGGCCGCCGACGACGCCGCCGGCCTCGCGATCTCCGAGGGACTGCGCTCCCAGACCGGTGGCCTCAAGGTCGCCGTGCGCAACGCCCAGGACGGCATCTCCGTCGTCCAGACCGCTGAAGGCGCGCTGACCGAGGTCCACTCGATCCTCCAGCGCATGCGTGACCTGGCCGTCCAGGCCGGTAACGACACCAACAGCACTGACGCCCGCAACGCCATCGGCGCCGAGGCCACGCAGCTCAGCTCGGAGCTCTCCCGCATCGCCGGCTCGACGAACTTCAACGGCACCAAGCTGCTCGACGGCTCGGCCAACACCCTGGAGTTCCAGGTCGGTGCCGGCTCGAACGTCGGGGACAACGTCATCGGGTTCAACTTCGACACCGCCGACGTCTCTGCAGTCGCTACCGCCCTGACCAGCGGCGGCGGCACGTCCTTCGCGGTGGCCACACCGACCGCGGTCACCGGCGCCATGACGTTCACCGCCGCCGGCGGCGGCTCGGCCACCGTGACGCTCGGCGCGGCCGGCAGCTACAACACCGTGCAGGACGTCGCCGACGCCCTCAACGGCAGTACCGGCTTCTCCAGCGGGTTCAAGGCGTCCGTCAACGACAGCAACGCCCTGGTCGTCACGGCCAACGACAACTCCGCCGTGGCCACCACCGCACCGGGTGGCACCGGAATCGCTGCGGGCGCAGCGGTCACCGGCGGGATCTCGTTCGCCTCGGCGGCCTCGTCGCGCGACGCCATCGACGCGATCGACACGCAGATCAAGAACATCTCGACGGCCCGCGCGAACCTCGGTGCTGTGCAGAACCGGTTCGAGCACACCATCAACAACCTCAACGTGGCCGTCGAGAACCTCTCGGCCTCCGAGAGCCGGATCCGCGACACCGACATGGCGTCGGAGATGATGAACTTCACGCGCTCTCAGATCCTGTCGCAGGCCGGCACGGCGATGCTCGCCCAGGCGAACTCGGCCCCGCAGAGCGTGCTCTCGCTCCTGCGCGGCTGATCCGCCCCCTGGCGCCGCCGACACGGCGCTGACCGCCGGGGCGGGGATCGCACACGGTCCCCGTCCCGGCCTCCACCAGCACCCACCAGCACCCACCGGCACCCACCAGGAGGACAGATGGCCAGCATCAGCGGTCTGTCCAGCGGCCTGGACACTGCCACGATCATCAACCAGCTCATGCAGCTGGAGGCCGCGCCGCAGACCCGGCTCAAGACCCGGGTCACGTCCGAGCAGTCGACCATCTCGACTCTTCGGACCCTCAACACCAAGGCCGCGCTCCTCGCGAGCAAGGCCGACGCCCTGGCCGCTCCTGCTGCCTGGGACGTGGTCCGGACGAGCTCGTCCAACAGCGCCGTCTCGGTCAGCGCCACGGCCGCCGCCGGCAAGATCAACCTCACCGCCACCGTCACCGGGGTCGCGGTCGCGCACCAGCTCGGCTTCGCCCAGGTCGCCGCACTCACCGACCAGGTGACCGGGGCCGGCACGATGGTCAGGATCGACCGCTTCGACGGCTCTCCGGTCGAGATCGACAGCGGCGACGGCACGTTGGCAGGCCTCGTGGCGGCCATCAACGACACCGCCGCGGAGACCGGCCTGCGCGCCAGCACCGTCAAGGTGAGCGAGGGCAGCTATCGGTTGATCGTGGAGTCGGCCACCACCGGGGCCGAGTCGGACTTCGACCTGACGGCCCAGGACGGCAGCCCACTGCTGGGCGGCACCACCGTTCGAGCCGGCACCGATGCCTCGATCGACTTCGGGGTGGGCGTCACCGCCACCTCGGCGAGCAACACTTTCACCGACGTCCTCCCCGGCGTCACCATCACCCTCGGTGCGGCCGCCACGGTGGGCTCGGTCTCGACGCTCACGGTCGAGCGTGACACCGCCTCGATCAGCGCCTCCATCAAGGGCCTCGTCGACTCGGTCAACGCACTGCTCACCGACATCGACAGCCAGTCGACGTACAGCAGCAGCACCAACACGGCCGGAGCCCTGACCGGGAACTCCACCGTGCGCAGCCTCCGCAACGCGCTGCTCGAGGCGGTCTACCCCGCCGACGGCAGCTCGATGGCCGGCCTCGGGATCCAGGTCACCCGCGCCGGCAAGCTCGAGTTCGACCCGACCGCGTTCGCCCAGGCCTACGCCGCCGACCCGGTCGGCGTGGCCGAGCAGTTCACCACCACCGGCGCCGGCTTCGCAGCTCGGGTCCAGACGGTCGCCGGCGGTGCCAGCGACTCCGTCGACGGCACGTTGAGCACCGCGATCTCCGGACGAGAGAACGGGGTCAAACGGATGGAGACGTCGATCGAGGAGTGGGACCGACGACTCGAGCTGCGCCGCATCACGCTGGAACGCACCTTCACCTCGCTCGAGACCGCGCTCAACCAGATGACCAGCCAGTCGAGCTGGCTCAGCGGTCAGCTCTCCTCGCTGTCGGGCACCACCGCCTGACCGCGAGTCGCACCACCACCCACCGGGAAGAACCAGGGAAGCTAAGGAAGGCACCCCATGACACCCAACGCCCGCGCCGCATACATGGATGCATCGGTCGCGACCGCAAGCCCCGCTCGTCTGCTCGTGATGCTCTACGAGCGGCTCGTCCTCGACATCACCCGTGCACGCGACTTCCAGCGCAACGGTGCCCCCCAGGATGCTCACCAGCAGCTGATGCACGCCCAGGACATCGTCCTGGAGCTCCACGCCAGCCTGCGGGTCGACGCGGAGTGGGAGGGCGGCGCCGGTCTGGCCTCGCTCTACGACTACCTCCACCGTCAGCTCGTGCGGGCCAACGTCACCAAGGACCTGGCGCTGACCGAGTCCTGCCTGGCTCTCGCCACCGACCTGTGCGCCACCTGGCGCGAGGCTGCGATGCAGTCGGCGGGCGCGGCATGAGCCGCCCGACCCTCGCCCACACGCACACGCGCCCCACCACCGACGCCTTCGTCACCAGCCCGATGGGCACGTGGCAGGTCGCCCTCGACCGGCTCGAGCTCGACGTCGTCCGGCTCGAGCACCACCTCGACCACGGCCGCGAGCTGCGCAACGACATCTGGGACGCGCCGGAGCACGCCGGCCCGCTGCCGGACGCGCTGCGCGAACGCGCCGAGGAGCTGCACGCCCGTCAGCTGCAGTGCCTGGAGCGTCTCGCGACCTCGATCGGCACCACGGTGCGTCAGCACGAGCTGGCCGAGGCCGTCACCCGGGTCTCCCCCGGCGCGCACGGCTTGCCGCTGTACGTCGACATCGCCGTCTGACCTCACGACACCGCGAGCACACCTGCGGGTTCCCAAGCCCCCCCCATGGCCCCCATCTCACTCCCCGAGGTGGGGGTCGTGCTCGTGCGCGGGGCGACCTCTTTGGCTCAACCACGCGCTGGACCCGCCGATAGGACCGACATGATCGCCAGCCCGCTCCAACTGCCGGCTCCCAAGGAGCTGCGCGACCTGTTCCACGACGTCCTGGCCAAGGACGTGGCGCTGCGCCCGGGTCCGCCGTTCGCCGTGAGCGACTTCTATCCCGCCAGCATCGCGAGCTACGTCGACGACACCCTGACGGTGCGTGCCGTCGTGGCCCTCGACCTCCCGCTGTCAGCCTTCGCCGGCGCTGCGGTGGCACTGCTGCCCGGGGCGTCGGCGACCTCGGCGATCCAGCTGGGCGCCGTCTCGGGAGCCCTGGCGGAGGGTGTGAACGAGATCTGCTCGGCGATGACCTCTCTCTTCAGCTCGGCGACCTCACGACCGCTGCGCCTGTATGCCGCGCACGTGGCCGGCTCCCCGCTCCCCGCGGACGCCCGGATGCGCACCCAGGTGCTCGGGCGCCGGCAGGACGTCTTCGTCGACGTGGCGGGCTACGGCACCGGTCGGCTGGCCGTCGTGCTCGTGCCCTGACCGCTGCCTCCGGCCTGTCCGGGCTCGTCTGAGCCCGTCTCGAAACTTCTCAGAACTTCTGAGGGCTTTTCCCTCACCTCCGGTCGCGAGCGACCGAATGCATCACCTGAGCACGGACTGCTCACCCCCCGCCGAAGGATCGGCACGAACTCCGCTTCTGCGGGAGGTCTCTTCGTGTCCGTCTCCGCCTACGCCGGCTCTGGCTCGGTGTCGTCCGTCCTCGGCTTCGCGCTGGACTCTCTCGCCCTGCGTCAACGCACGATCGCCGACAACATCGCCAACCTCGAGACCCCGGGGTTCCGTGCCTCGGCCGTCGACTTCGAGAGCACGCTGCGCGCGGCCGTGGCAGCGGAAGGATCGACCGTCGACGTCCTCGCCGGGCAGTCGCCCGGCCTGGTGGCCTCGCAGGCCCCGGTGGGCGCCAACGGCAACAACGTCGACCTCGGTGCCGAGACCCTCGCCGCGGTCCAGTCGCAGTTCCAGTACCAGCTGCTCTCGCGCGCGGTGACCGACCGCTTCGAGCTCATCCGCACTGCGGCCGGAGCCTACTGATGGGCGCCTTCGACGCGCTCGGCATCGCCGGTTCCGGGCTGCGCACGCACCAGACCTGGCTCGACGCCCTGGGCAGCAACATCGCCAACAGCAACACCATGCGCGCCACCACCGACAACGCCTTCCAGGCCGAGATGGTCATGGTGTCGGCCCGCGCCGCCGGCGGCGTCGAGATCACCGGGTCGGCACTGAGTGACGCCGAGGGCCTCCTCGTGCACGACCCGTCCCACCCGCTGGCGGACGCCGACGGCTACGTGCGCGCCCCGGCCCTCGACATGGCCTCCCAGATGAGCCAGCTGATCATGGCCCAGCGCGGCTTCCAGGCCTCGTCGCAGGTCGTGTCGTTCGCCCAGGACACCTACACCACCGCGATCGGGATCGGACGCTGATGAGCATCAACGGGATCGAGTCCCTCGGGTCGTTCGGCGCCGCCGGAGCGACGGGCTTCACGCCGCTCGCGCCGCCGCAGGCCTCGCCGGCGTCCGGCCGGACCGCCGGTGCCGGCGCTGCGAGCGGCAGCTTCGGCGACCTGGTGCTCGACGGCCTCGACCGGCTGGACGGCGTGCAGCAGTCGGCCGACAAGCTGGCGGTGCAGGCGGCCACCGGCGAGCTGCAGAACATCCACGACTACACGATCGCCGCGACCCAGGCGCAGGTCTCGACCCAGGTCACCGTCGCACTGCGCAACAAGGCCGTGGAGGCCTTCAGCGAGATCATGCGCATGCAGGTCGGGTAACGGACGATGAAGGAAACCCTCACCCGCACGCTGGGCCGGTACCAGCGCACCTTCGCCGACTTCACCGTCGGGCAGAAGGTCGTCTCCCTCGTGGGCACCGGCGCGCTCGTGCTCGCTGCCTTCATGGTCTTCAGCTGGGCGTCGGCGCCGAGCTACACCCCGCTCTACTCCGACCTCTCCTCCAGCGACGCCTCCGCCATCGTCGAGCAGCTCGACGCGTCTGGGACGCCGTACGAGCTCACCGACGGTGGATCGACGGTCATGGTGCCGCGCGACGCGGTCTACAAGCTGCGCCTCGACATGTCGGCCGAGGGGCTGCCCGGCAGCGCGAGTGGCGGCTACTCGATCCTCGACGACCAGGGGTTGTCGACGTCGCAGTTCCAGGAGCAGACCGGCTTCAAGCGGGCCATGGAGGGTGAGCTGTCGGCCACCGTCGAGGGCCTGGACGACGTCAACACCGCCGTGGTCCACCTCGCCCTTCCCGAGCGGCAGGTGTTTGCCGACGAGCAGGCCCCGCCCACGGCCTCGGTGCTCGTGAGCACCCGCACCGGCGGCTCGCTGGAGCCGCAGCAGGTGCAGGCCATCGTCCACCTCGTGGCCTCGAGCGTCGACGGGATGGACCCGGCCGACGTGACCGTCGCCGACTCCACCGGCCGCGTGCTGTCGTCGCCCGACGGGGTCGGCGGCATCGACGGCAGCGCTCGCGACCAGCAGGTCGCCGCCGTCCAGGACCAGCTGCACACCCGCCTGCAGGGCATGCTCGACCGCGTCGTGGGTCCGGGCAACTCGACGGTGCAGGTCACCGCGTCGCTCGACTTCGACACCTCGATCACCGAGAGCACCGACTACCGCGCCGACCCCGACGCGCTTCCGCTGTCGTCCAGCTCGAGCACCGAGGTCTACCAGGGACCTGCCGGCGGGTCCGGCGCCGGCGGCGTCGTGGGCCCCGACGGGGAGTTCGGTGCGACTGGCGCCGATGCCGCGGGCGAGAGCTCCTACACCAACGAGCAGCAGACGCAGGACAACGCCATCGACACCGTCGTGGAGCGACGGGAGACCGCCCCGGGCGCGATCGAGACGCTGCACGTCGGCGTCGCCCTCGACGCCGCCACGACGCAGGCCTACTCGGCCAAGGAGATCCGAGGGCTGGTCGCCGACACCGTCGGC
>NZ_JAXMNS010000150.1:0-8041 GCF_034670285.1 Nocardioides sp.
GTTCTACCGCGGCCTGGCCGAGGGCAGGATCCTCGGTCAGCGTTGCCCGACCTGCTCGAAGGTCTACGTGCCGCCGCGCAGCGCGTGCCCGGCGGACGGCACCCCCACCACCGACGAGGTCGAGCTCGCCGAGACCGGCACCGTCACCACCTTCTGCGTGGTCAACGTGCCGTTCATGGGCCAGAAGATCACCCCGCCGTACGTGTCCGCCTACGTGCTCCTCGACGGCGCCGACATCGCGTTCCTGCACCTGATCCTCGACATCCCCGCCGAGGAGGTCCACATGGGCATGCGGGTCAAGGCCGTGTGGAAGCCCCGCGAGGAGTGGGGCACCACCATCGAGAACATCAGCCACTTCAGTCCGACCGGCGAGCCCGACGCGGACTTCGACACCTACAAGAACCACCTCTGAGGGGCTGGAAGATGAGAGACGTTGCCGTCGTGGGGTTCGCCCAGCGACAGATGGAGAACTTCGACGGGTCCCCCACGTGTGTCGAGATGCTCGTGCCGCTGCTGGCCGAGTGCTACGAGCAGACCGGCTGGACCCGCCGCGACGTGGGCTTCTGGTGCTCGGGCTCCTCGGACTACCTCGCGGGCCGCTCCTTCTCGTTCGTGCAGGCCGTCGACGCGATCGGCGTGATCCCGCCGGTCAACGAGTCGCACGTCGAGATGGATCTCGCCTGGGCGATGTACGAGGCCTGGATCAAGATCCAGACCGGCGAGGTCGACACCGCGCTGGTCTACGCCTTCGGCAAGAGCTCGGCAGGCGTGCTGCGTCGCACCCTCTCCCTCCAGCTCGACCCGTACACGATGACGCCCCTGTGGCCCGACACCGTGTCGCTGGCCGGGCTGCAGGCGCGCGTCGGTCTCGACGCCGGGTTGTGGGACGAGCGCGCGATGGCCGAGGTGGTCAACCGTTCGCTCACCGACGCCGAGAAGAACGAGTACGCCGTGCGCCGCGGCGGCTCCTCGGTCGAGGAGCTGCTCGCCCGCCCGATGTACGCCGACCCGCTGCGCAAGCACGACTGCGCACCGGTGACCGACGGTGCCGCCGCGATCGTGCTCGCTGCCGGTGACCGGGCCCGCGACGTCCGCGACCGGCCCGCCTGGATCTCTGGGCTGTCGCACCACATCGACCCGATGAGCATGGGCACCCGCGACCTCACCCGGTCCCCCTCGGCGGCCCGCTCGGCGGCGTCCGTCGACCTGTCCGGGGTGGAGGTAGCCGAGCTGCACGCTCCGTTCAGCCACCAGGAGCTCGTCCTGCGCCGCGAGCTCGGCCTCGGCGACGACGTCGCGATCAACCCCTCCGGCGGCGCGCTCGCCAGCAACCCGATGTTCTCCGCGGGAGGCATCCGGATCGGCGAGGCCGCCAAGAAGATCTGGTCCGGCGACGCGTCCCGGACCCTGGGCCACGCCACGTCGGGACCCGCCCTGCAGCAGAACCTCCTGTGCGTCCTCGACGCGACCCCCGGAACGGACGGTGCCTGAGATGGCCAAGCAGCCCGCAGCGGTCATCGGCATCGGCCAGACCCACCACCGCGCCAAGCGCGACGACGTCTCCATGGCCGGCCTGTGCCGCGAGGCCATGGACCGGGCACTCGAGGACGCCGGCCTGACGCTCGACGAGATCGACGCGATCGTCGTCGGCAAGGCCCCCGACCTGTTCGAGGGCGTGATGATGCCCGAGCTGTTCCTCGCCGAGTCGCTCGGCGCTGCCGGCAAGCCGTTGCTTCGCGTGCACACCGCCGGGTCGGTGGGTGGCTCGACGGCGATCGTGGCCGCCTCGCTCGTCCAGTCCGGGGTGCACAAGAAGGTGCTCACGGTCGCCTACGAGAAGCAGTCGGAGTCCAACGCGATGTGGGCGCTGTCGGTGCCGGTGCCGTTCAACATGCCGGTGCACGCCGGCGCGGGCGGCTACTTCGCCCCGCACGTGCGCTCCTACATCCGGCGCTCGGGCGCACCCGAGCACATCGGGGCGATCGTGGCCGCCAAGGACCGCAACAACGCGCTCAAGAACCCCTACGCGCACCTGCACAACGAGGGCACGACCGTCGAGTCGGTGATGGCCTCCACGATGCTGTGGGACCCGATCCGCTACGACGAGACCTGCCCGTCCTCCGACGGCGCGTGTGCGCTCGTGATCGCTTCCGAGGACGTCGCTGCCTCCTCGCCGAACCCGGCGTGGATCCACGGCACCGTGATGCGCTCGGAGGCCACCACCGCCGCCGAGCGCGACCAGGTCAACCCTCAGGCCTCCCGCGACGCCGCGGCGGCGCTGTGGAAGCAAGCCGGCATCACTAACCCGATCGAAGAGATCGACATGGCCGAGATCTACGTGCCGTTCTCCTGGTTCGAGCCGATGTGGCTGGAGTCGTTGGGCTTCGCCGCTCCTGGCGAGGGCTGGAAGCTCACCGAGTCCGGTGCCACCGCCCTCGGCGGAAAGCTGCCCGTCAACTGCTCGGGCGGCGTGCTGTCGTCCAACCCGATCGGTGCCTCGGGCATGCTCCGCTTCGGCGAGGCTGCGCTGCAGGTGCGCGGGCTGGCCGGCGAGCACCAGGTCGAGGGCGCGAAGAAGGCCCTGGGTCACGCCTACGGCGGCGGTTCGCAGTTCTTCGCGATGTGGGTCGTGGGGTCGGAGAAGCCGCAGGGCTGACGTGGTTCGGGGATGAATCCCCGGATCACCGGGTGTTCCTGACGTTCTCAGGGAGAACTTCACCTGAGAACGTCAGGCAATCCCTGAGAACCTCCCCGGGTGACGGCATCCGCTCAGGAGTACAGGCAAAATGGATGCCCAACCGGGTCGAGCAGCACCCGGACGCCGTCCTGGGGCTGGTGCTCGGGCAGGCTCGCACCGAGTTCCAGCGCGTGGTCGACGGCCGCATCGAGGTCACTGACCTCGAAGTCGAGGTGCATCATCATCCGCGGGCGGCCGACCTCCGGGGGCCACACCGGCGCCTCGTAGCCCGGGTCGCGCTGGAAGGAGAGGTAGCCCACGCCCTCCCCGAGGTCCAGAGCCGCGCCGTGCTCATCGGCACTCTCGGGCCTCCAGATCGGCCAGCCGAGCAGGTCGGAGTAGAACCGCGCCAGGCTCAGCGCGTCGGGGCAGTCCAGGACGACGCCCCACCAGTCGGCTCGCTGCCACCGGTCGACCGCGCCGTCCGCCGTACGCCTTCCCCTCATGGGGTCAGGGTAGGACGCCGACCCGGACGACGGAGTGATGCTGGGATGCACAGCCCGCCCACCGGTGACCTAGGGTCGACCTCGTGATCGAGCTCCGTACCCCCGCCCAGATCCAAGAGATGCGTCCTGCTGGGCGTTTCGTCGCCTCGGTGATCGACGCCCTCGCGGCCAAGGCCGACGTCGGCGTCAACCTGCTCGAGCTCGATGCGCTCGCCGCCGACATGATCGCGGCCGAGGGTGCTACGTCGTGCTACGTCGACTACCACCCGTCGTTCGGCGCCTCGCCGTTCGGCAAGGTGCTGTGCACCTCGGTCAACGACGCGGTCCTGCACGGCCTCCCCCACGACTACGTGCTGCAGGACGGCGACCTGCTCTCGGTCGACTTCGCGGTCGCGGTCAACGGCTGGGTCTCGGACTCCGCCTACTCGCTCGTCGTCGGCACCCCGCGGCGCGAGGACCTCGAGCTCATCGAGGTGACACGCAAGGCCCTCGACGACGCGATCGCAGCCGCCCAGCCGAACGCCCACATGGGTGACATCTCGGCTGCCATCGGCAAGGTCGCGCGCAGCGCCGGCCTGGGGGTCAACCTGCAGTTCGGCGGCCACGGAGTGGGGCGCACGATGCACGGCGAGCCGCACGTGCCCAACGACGGTCGGGCCGGGCGTGGCTTCAAGCTCAAGCCGGGCCTGGTCATCGCGATCGAGCCGTGGTTCATGCACACCACCGACCGGATCTACACCGACCCCGACGGCTGGACGCTGCGCAGCGAGGACGGCTCCCGCGGTGCGCACATGGAGCACACCATCGCGATCACCGAGGACGGGCCGCTCGTCCTGACGGCGCGCGACTGACGGGGCAGTTTCACCACTCAAGTGGTGAAACTGCCGGGCGATCAGCCGGTGTAGGAGACCTGCAGGTCCTTGATGCCGTTGATCCAGCTGTGGCGCAGCCGGTTGGGCTCGGCGAGCTTGGTGATGTCGGGGGCGAGGTCGGCGAGCGCGTCGAACATCTGACGGATCTCCTGGCGGGCCAGGTTGGCGCCAAGGCAGTAGTGGGCGCCGTTGCCGCCGAAGCCGACGTGCGGGTTCTTCTCGCGGGTGATGTCGAAGGTGAAGGGGTCCTCGAAGACGTCCTCGTCGAAGTTGGCACTCGGGTAGAACAGGCCCACCCGCTGACCCTTCTTGATGAGCTGACCGCCGACCTCGACGTCGTTGTGGGCGGTGCGCTGGAAGGAGATGACGGGCGTGGCCCAGCGGACGACCTCGTCGACCATCGTGGCGGGACGCTCCTTCTTCCACAGCTCCCACTGGTCTGGGTTGTCCATGAAGGCGTTGAGGCCGTGGGTGATCGCATTGCGCGTCGTCTCGTTGCCGGCGACGGTGAGGATGATGACGAAGAAGCCGAACTCGTCATCGGTCAGCCCACGGCCGGTCTGGTCGGCGTGCACCAGCTTGGTCACGATGTCGTCGAGCGGGGTGGCCTTGCGCTCGGCCGCCATCCCCATCGCGTAGCCGAGGATCTCGGCGGCGGCGACCTCAGGGTCGCCACCCACGTCCGGGTCGTCCATGGCCAGCATCTGGTTGGACCAGTCGAAGAGCTTGAACCGGTCGGCCTGCGGGACGCCGAGCAGCTCGGCGATCGCCTGGAGCGGCAGCTCGGCGGCGACCTGCTCGACGAAGTTGCCGCTGCCCTTGGCGACCGCGTCGCCCACGATCTGCCGGGCGCGCTGGGTCATGATCTCGTCGAGGGCGTCGATCGCGCGCGGGGTGAAGCCACGGCTGACGATCTGGCGCATCTTGGTGTGGTCGGGAGCGTCCTGGTTGATGATCATGACGCGCTGCATCTCGATCTGCTCGCGCTCCATGCCCTCGCCGAAGCGGATGATCGCGCCGTTCTCGTGGACGCCGAAGTTCTTGGAGTCCTTGGACGCGGCGAGCACGTCGGCGTGCTTGGTGAGCGCCCAGTAGCCTGTGCCGGACTCGTCGGTGAAGCCGCTGCGCACCGCCTCGGCCTGCTCGATCCAGTGCACGGGCGAGGACTGACGCAGGCGCTTGAACTCCTCGTGCGGCACCGCGGCGTGGTTGACGTCCGGGTCGGTGAAGTCGTAGCCGGCCGGCAGCAGATCTGCGGTCACTTGGATGCTCTCCTCGGGGTAGCGCGCTGGAAGACGAGTTGCGTTTCTGCAACACGTTCTATCGAAGATTACATAGTTTCTCGTCAACACGAAAGCCTTTCGTGCCGGATTTCGTGGCGCGTCTCACATGGCGGTGCCGCGACTCCCCCACTTGTCGAAAACGAGAACGCGTTCTAGTTTTCTCTTATGGGTACTCCTGTGATCATCGACGCCGTCCGCACTCCCCTCGGCAAGCGCAACGGCTGGCTCGCCGGCCTGCACCCCGCCGTCCTGCTCGGCCTCGCCCAGCGCGAGGTGATCGAGCGCGCCGGGATCGACCCCGAGCTCGTCGAGCAGGTGGTAGGTGGCTGCGTAACGCAGGCCGGTGAGCAGTCCAACGGCATGGTGCGCCGCGCCTGGCTGCACGCCGGACTCCCCCAGCACACCGGCGCCACCGTGGTCGACGCCCAGTGCGGCTCGGGCCAGCAGTCCGCGCACCTCGTGCACGACATGATCGCCGCGGGCACCATCGACGTCGGCATCGCGTGCGGCATCGAGTCGATGTCGCGCATCCCGCTGGGCGGCAACGTCCCGGCCGGTCTCGGCGACCCCCGCCCGGCGGAGTGGACCATCGACATGCCCAACCAGTTCGAGGCGGCCGACCGGATCGCCGCCAACCGCGGCCTCACCCGCGCGGACCTCGACGCCTTCGGGCTCGCCTCCCAGCAGAAGGCGCGCGCGGCGGTCGACGAGGGACGCTTCAAGCGCGAGATCCTCGCCATCGACGCCCCCGTGCTCGACGCCGAGGGCAAGCCCACCGGTGAGACCCGCGTGGTCGACACCGACCAGGGCCTGCGCGAGACCACCCTCGAGGGCCTGGCCGGACTGCGCTCGGTGCTGCCCGACGGTTTCCACACCGCCGGCACGTCGTCACAGATCTCGGACGGCGCCTCGGCTGTGCTGATCATGGACGAGGACAAGGCCCGCGCGCTCGGGCTCACCCCCCGCGCCCGGATCGTCAACCACTGCCTCGTCGGCTCCGACCCCTACTACCACCTCGACGGCCCCATCGCGGCGACGCAGCGGCTGCTCGACCGGTCCGGTCGCAGCATCTCCGACTTCGACCTGTTCGAGGTCAACGAGGCGTTCGCCGCCGTGGTGCTCTCCTGGGCCGGCCAGCACGCCGTCCCGATGGACAAGGTCAACGTCAACGGCGGCGCGATCGCCCTCGGCCACCCGGTCGGCTCGACCGGCACCCGGCTCATCACGACGGCCCTGCACGAGCTCGAGCGCCGCGACCAGTCCAGCGCCCTGCTCTCGATGTGCGCCGGCGGCGCGATGGCCACCGGCACGATCATCGAGCGGATCTGACCCGCTGATCGGCCGCGCCGGATCGTTGTCGTTTGGTCCCAGACGACAACAATCCGGCGCGAAAACCCGTCGTCTGGGACCAAACGGCAACGTTTCCCGACGCGCGGTGGGTACGGCGAGAGCCGCGAGTCGAGGTCAGTCCCGAGCGATCGAGCGCATGATCATCGCGGTCTCGAGGGCGGCGGCGGTCGCCTCGTAGCCCTTGTCCTCGGACGAACCCTCGAGCCCGGCGCGGTCGAGGGCCTGCTGCTCGGTGTCGCAGGTCAGGACGCCGAAGCCGACGGCAACCCCGTGGTCGAGTGCCACCCGGCCCAGTCCATCGGTGGCCGCGCCGCAGACGTACTCGAAGTGCGGCGTCCCGCCGCGGATCACGACGCCGAGGGCGACCACGGCGTCGTACCCGGCCGCGGCCAGGGAGCTCGCGACCACGGGCAGCTCGAAGGTGCCGGGCACGCGCACGACCTCGGCCCCCGAGACGGAGTACGCCGTCAGGGCGCGCTGGGCGCCCGCGAGCAGGCCGTCCATCACGACCGTGTGCCAGCTGGCCGCCACCACGGCGACCTTCAGCCCGCTGCAGTCGATCGGCTCGGTCGTGGGTGCTCCGTGGCCGCTCATGCCTGTGCTCCGTCGGTCCGGTCGAGGTCGTCGCCCACCAGCGTGTCGCTCGACTGCAGGTCGGGCAGCTCGTGGCCCATCCGGTCGCGCTTGGTGAGCAGGTAGGCGAGGTTGTGGTCGTTGGGCTGCGGCGTGAGCGGCACACGCTCGGCCACGGGCACGCCGTACTCCTCGAGGTTGCGCACCTTGTCGGGGTTGTTGGTCAGCAGGCGCACGCTCTCGACCTTGAGGTCCTTGAGCACCTGCGTGGCCGTCCCGTAGTGGCGCGCGTCGGCAGGGAGGCCGAGGTCGAGGTTGGCGTCGACGGTGTCGCGCCCGCCATCCTGCAGCTGGTAGGCCTGCAGCTTGCCGACCAGGCCGATGCCACGGCCCTCGTGCCCGCGCAGGTAGACCACGACGCCGCGACCCTCGGCGGCGATGCGCTCCATCGCCTCGTCGAGCTGCGGACCGCAGTCGCCGCGGCTGCTGCCGAACGCGTCGCCGGTCAGGCACTCCGAGTGCACGCGCGTCAGCACCGGGTCGTCGACGCCGAGCGAGGACACGTCGCCGTAGACGAGCGCGATGTGCTCGGAGTCGTCGGTCGTGATCCGGTAGCCGTACGCCGTGAAGTCGCCGTGCTTGGTGGGTAGCCGGGTCTCCGCGACGCGCTCGACGAGGTACACCTTCAATGAAGAGGCTGTCGTTTTTGTCAAACACCTGGATTCGGCAAAAGAGACTGCCGGGGAATTCTCCAACGCACTGGATCGCGTCATTTCATTG
>NZ_JAXMNS010000151.1:0-8019 GCF_034670285.1 Nocardioides sp.
CTCGGGCCGGTCCGCGAGCACCCCGAGCAGGGCCGCCGCACCGGCGACGCTCGAGGCCAGCGCGCCGGGGGCGTCCTGCGAGGACGAGATCGGCACGACCCCGCTCGTGGGCACGAGGCCCACGGTGGGCTTGAAGCCGACGCACCCGTTGTAGGCCGCGGGGCTGGTGATCGAGCCGTCGGTCTCGGTGCCGACGGCAAGGGTGACGATCCCGCCGCCGACGGCCGCGCCGCTTCCCGAGCTCGACCCGCCCGCCGAGCGGTTGAGGGCGTAGGGGTTGCGGGTCAGTCCTCCGTGAGCGCTCCACCCGGACGTCGACGCCTCGTCGCGGAAGTTGGCCCACTCGCTCAGGTTGGCCTTGCCGAGCACGACCAGCCCCGCCGCGCGCAGGCGTCGTACGAGCTCGGCATCGCCGGCCGGTGGGTCGGCCGCTGCCAGGGCCGACGAGCCGGCTGTCGTGGCCAGGCCGGCGGTGTCGATGTTGTCCTTGATGAGCACCGGGACGCCGTGCAGCACGCCGCGCGACTCCCCGCGAGCCGTCTCGGCGTCGCGCTCGTCGGCCTGGGCGAGCGCGGTCGGGTCGAGCGTGCAGACAGCGCTGATCAGCGGGTCGATCTCGGCGACCCGGGCGAGGCTCTGCTCGACTCGCCGGCGCGAGGAGGCGTGAGGAATCGTCGTCACCCCGCCAGTGTGCCCGCCGAGTGGCACTCGAGGGGTGAGGTGACCCAGCGCACCGCGCCGAGGAATCGGGTGGTAGAAGCGCGACCCACTACCGTTGTCGGGTGAGCGACAACAACGAGCAGAGCAGCGCCCCGACTACGGCGGTCGAGTCGACCGAGCACGAGCCCACGTTCGAGGACCTCGGACTCGGTGGCGCGGTGCTGAAGGCGCTTCGCGACGTGGGCTACGAGAAGCCCTCCACCATCCAGGCGCAGACCATCCCGCCGCTGCTTGCCGGCAACGACCTCGTCGGCCTCGCGCAGACCGGAACGGGCAAGACCGCCGCCTTCGCGCTGCCCATCCTCGACCAGCTCGACGTGCGCCAGAAGAAGGTGCAGGCGCTGGTGCTGGCCCCGACCCGCGAGCTCGCGCTCCAGGTCTGCGAGGCCTTCCAGAAGTACGCCGCTCACACCAAGGGCCTGCACGTGCTCCCCGTCTACGGCGGCCAGGCGTACGGCGTCCAGCTGAGCGCGCTGCGTCGCGGCGTCCACGTCGTCGTCGGCACCCCGGGTCGCATCATGGACCACCTCGAGAAGGGCACCCTCGACCTCTCCGAGCTGAAGTTCCTCGTGCTCGACGAGGCCGACGAGATGCTCAACATGGGCTTCGCCGACGACGTCGAGACGATCCTCGCCGACACCCCCGACACCAAGCAGGTCGCGCTGTTCAGCGCCACGATGCCTGCGCAGATCCGCCGGCTGTCGAAGAAGTACCTCAACAACCCGGTCGAGATCACGGTCAAGGGCAAGACGGCCACGGCCGCCAACATCACCCAGCGCTACCTGATCGTCAGCTACCCGCAGAAGGTCGACGCCCTCACGCGCATCCTCGAGGTCGAGAACTTCGAGGGCATGATCGTCTTCGTCCGCACCAAGAACGAGACCGAGACCCTCGCCGAGAAGCTGCGTGCCCGGGGCCTGTCGGCGATGGCGATCAACGGTGACGTCGCCCAGGTGCAGCGTGAGCGCACGGTCAACCAGCTCAAGTCGGGCAAGCTCGACATCCTCGTGGCCACCGACGTCGCGGCCCGCGGCCTCGACGTCGAGCGCATCAGCCACGTCGTCAACTACGACATCCCCACCGACACCGAGTCCTACGTGCACCGCATCGGTCGCACCGGCCGGGCCGGTCGCAGCGGCGACGCGATCTCGTTCGTCACGCCCCGCGAGAAGTACCTGCTCAAGCACATCGAGAAGGCCACCCGCCAGCCGCTCACCGAGATGCGTCTGCCGTCGGTCGAGGACGTCAACGTCACCCGCCTGACGCGCTTCGACGACCAGATCACCGCCGCGCTGGCCGACCCCGCCAAGATCGAGCAGTTCCGCGACATCGTGGCCCACTACGTGCGCAACCACGACGTGCCCGAGGCCGACGTCGCCGCCGCGCTGGCCATCGTGGCGCAGGGTGACACCCCGCTCCTGCTCGACCCGGCCGCCGAGCGCAAGATGCGCCAGGAGACCTTCAGCAAGGACCGTCCCGAGCGTGGCGCGCGTCCCGAGCGCGGTGGCCGCGGCGACCGTCCCGAGCGTTCCTCGCGTGGTGGTTCCGACCAGCCGATGAAGGCCTACAAGATCCAGGTCGGCAAGCGCCACAAGGTCGAGCCGCGCCAGATCGTCGGCGCGATCGCCAACGAGGGTGGGCTCTCGCGCTCCGACTTCGGCCACATCCAGATCCGCCCGGACTTCTCGATCGTCGAGCTGCCGGCCGAGCTGTCGCCCGAGACCTGGAAGAAGCTCGAGAGCACCCGCATCAGCGGCAAGCTGATCGAGCTCGCCGAGGACGGCGGCCCCCGTGGCTCCCGCCCGCCGCGCGACAGCGGTGGCGAGGGTGGGTCGTCGTACGACGGCCCGAAGCGCGACAAGAAGCCGCGCCACAAGTAGCCCTGAGGCTTGCAGGAAGACATGTGACACGCCGTCCTCCGTTCTGATCACACGCTGCAACGGCGTGGAAGAACGGTGGACGGCGTGTTGCATGTGCGCGGGCGAAGGGAGAAGGGTTTTCCCTCTATCGCGCCCCTCTCGTGGGGTGCTTGGATCAGCGCGGCAGGCGCCGCCGATCAGCGCGGGTGCCGCCGCAGCACCCTCACGGAGGTCACCCATGCTCACCCGCCGTCTGGTCGGGGCCGTTGCCGGTCTCGTCGTCGCGCTTGCTCCCGCCGTGGCACTCGCCACGGCTCCCCCCTCGCAGGCCGCCGGGCCTTCGTACGTCGCCCTGGGCGACTCCTACTCCTCCGGCGTCGGCACCCGCACCTACATCAGCGACGGGACGTCGTGCCAGCGCTCGAACGCGGCGTTCCCCAAGCTGCTCGCCGCCCAGAAGGGCTACACGCTGAACTTCAAGGCGTGCTCGGGCGCGACGACCACCACGGTCACCAACACCCAGCTCAGCGCGTTGTCGAGCACCACCCGCTACGTCACCCTGTCGGTCGGCGGCAACGACGCCGGCTTCGCGAACGTGATCACCGAGTGCGCCAAGCCGGGCTGGTCGAGCAACTGCAACGGGGCCGTCGACACCGCGCAGTCGTTCATCAACAACACGCTGCCGGGTCGTCTGAGCACCCTGTTCTCCTCGATCCGCTCACGTGCGACCACCGCCAAGGTCGTCATCGTCGGCTACCCGCGCATCTTCAACGGCGAGGACTGCAACGCCGGCACGTTCTTCTCCCCCGACGAGGAGACCCGGCTCAACGCCACCGCCGACCTGCTCAACTCCAAGCTGTCGTCGGCTGCAGCAGCCCGCGGCTACTCCTTCGCCAATCCCACGACGCGCTTCATCGGGCACGCCGTGTGTGACGACACCGAGTGGATCAACGGCCTGTCCAACCCCGTCAGCGAGAGCTACCACCCCAACACCACCGGGCACGCCTCCGGCTACACGCCGCTGCTCAGCCCGCTGCTCGTCTGACGGCGTCACCGGCGGGTTCGATCGTCGGCGCACCCTGGTAGAACCGGGACCATGCGCCTACGACCCCTGACCGTCGCCGCCGCCGTGATGATGGCGGCGGCGACGCTCAGCGCCTGCGACTCCGCCTCGCCCGATCCTGAGGACGTCGGGGCCGCGGCCGACGGCACCGCCGCGGCTCTGGTGGCCGGCCTCAACGCGCGCGACCTCGCCGACGTCCCCTTCACCGAGGTCTCCGGCGCCGAGGCGACCGACGACCTCGTCTCGGTGGTCGAGGGGATGGGCGAGCGCGCGGCGACGGTGCAGCTCGGAGACGTCGTGGAGAACGACGACTCTGCCACGGCCACCATCACCTGGTCGTGGCAGGTGATGGACTACGAGGAGTGGACCTACCCGACCGAGGTCCTCCTCGAGCGTGCGACCGACGAGTGGGCGGTCCGCTGGGATCACGACGTCGTCGAGCCGAGCCTCAACGCCAGCTCGGTGCTCGATGCCAGCACGATCGCCGGCTCGCGTGGCGACGTCGTCGGCGCGGACGGCGTCCGGCTGGTCACCGCGCGCTCGGTGATCCGGATCGGGATCGACAAGTCGAAGGTGAAGGCCAAGAAGGCCGGAGCGTCGGCAACAGCGCTGGCGCGACTCGTCGGGATCGCTCCGGCGCCCTACCGCGCACGCGTGGTGTCGGCCGGTGACCTGGCGTTCGTCGAGGCCATCACGTTCCGCAGCGACGCCGTTCCGCAACGTGTGGCCCAGCGCTACACCTCCATCGAGGGCGGCTACGTCGTGCCCGACGAGGTGCCCCTCGCCCCGACACGCGACTTCGCAGCGCCGCTGCTGGGCGCGGTCGGCGAGGTCACCGCCGAGATGATCGCCGACGACCCCACCTTGCAGGTCGGCGACACCGCGGGGCTGTCCGGCCTCCAGGCGCGCTACGACGACCAGCTGCGCGGCACCGTCGGTGTAGTGGTCCGGGCCATCGGCTCCGACGGCAAGCGCCGCGAGATCACCCGGCTCGGCGGTGACGACGGACTGCCGCTGCGGCTCACGCTCGACCGGGGCCTGCAGAGCAGCGCCGAGTCGCTCCTCGAGGGGGTGGGCCCGGCCGGCGCCCTGGTCGCGGTCCGGCCCAGCGACGGCGCGATCCTGGCCGCAGCCAACGGTCCCGGCAACGACAACCAGAACCTCGCGACGTTCGGGCAGTACGCCCCCGGCTCGACGTTCAAGAGCGTCAGCGCCCTGGCCCTGCTCCGCCGTGGTCTGCGGCCTGACAGCAGCGTGGCCTGCACGGCGACGGTCGACGTCGACGGTCGTGACTTCGAGAACTACGACGACTACCCCGCGGGTGGGCTCGGGCAGATCCCCTTCCGCACTGCCCTGGCCAACTCCTGCAACACCGCCTTCATCGCCGAGCGCGACCGGTTGAAGGACGACGACCTCGCGGCGGCGGCGGCGTCCCTGGGCCTGGGGGTCGACCACGACCTCGGCTTTCCCGCCTACTTCGGCTCCGTGGAGCCGCCGACGACCGAGACCGGCCGGGCGGCCGACCTGATCGGCCAGGGCACCGTGCTGGCCTCCCCGCTCGCGATGGCCACCGTCATCGCCTCCATCCAGCAGGGCGACCTGGTGGTGCCGCGGCTGGTCACGCAGGTGGAGGTGTCCCCGCCCGAGGGAGTGACGCCGGTGAGCAAGCGTGAGGCTGCCCAGCTGCGCTCGCTGCTGCGCAGCGTCGTCACCAGCGGCAGCGGACGCCTGCTCGCCGACGTCCCTGGGGCCGACGTCATCGCCAAGACCGGCACCGCCGAGTTCGCGGCCGACGGGGGAGAAGTCCGCACCCATGCCTGGATGATCGCGGCCCAGGGCGACCTCGCTGTGGCGGTCTTCGTCGCCGAGGGCCACTCGGGCTCCGGCACCGCCGGACCGATCCTCGAGGGGTTCCTGCGGGCCGCGTCGTGACGACGGCGTCCCGGGTCCCCGGCTGACGAAACGCTCCTGGGGGCATCAGGCCCTACAGTGGGTGGATGACTGCAGTTTCTCGACACAACGTGTCTGTGTCGGGTCTCGCCGACGGACCCCCCATCGTCTTCGTGCACGGCTTCGGCTGCGACCAGAACATGTGGCGCCACGTCGTCCCCGCTTTCGAGACCACCCACCGTGTCGTGCTGATGGACCTCATCGGCGCCGGCGGCTCGGACTCCGCCGACTTCGACGCCCAGCGCTACGCCTCCCTGGACGCCTACGCCGCCGACGTCACCGCCGTCGTGCGCGAGCTGGACCTGCGTGAGGCCGTGCTCGTCGGGCACTCGGTGTCGACCATGCTGGTGGCGATGGTCCAGCTGGCCGAGCCCGAACGAGTGGCGTCGCTGGTGATGGTGGCGCCGTCCCCGCGTTACATCGACGAGCCCGGCTACGTCGGCGGCTTCGGCGAGGAGGACATCGACGAGCTGCTCGAGTCGCTGGCCAGCAACTACCTCGGCTGGTCCGCCGCGATGGCCCCGGCGATCATGGCCAACGCAGAGCGGCCCGACCTCGGGGACGAGCTCACGGCAAGCTTCTGCCGGATGGACCCCGCGATCGCCCAGGTCTTCGCCGACGCGACCTTCCGCTCCGACAGCCGCTCGCTCCTCCCGCAGCTCGACGTGCCCACCCTGGTCCTGCAGTGCACCGACGACGTGATCGCGCCGATCGCGGTAGGTGAGTTCGTCGCCGACCAGGTGCCGCGCGCGTCGCTGGTGCTGCTCGACGCGACCGGGCACTGCCCGCATCTCAGTGCCCCGGAGGCGACCACCGAGGCCATCGTCAAGTTCGTCCGTAGCTCCGATCGCGCCAGCGCGTGAACCCGGACGGCGGGTCGGCACCGATCCCCGTCCAGAGCCCCGTCCAGAGCCAAGTGCCGCTGACGACCCCACCCTCGGGTCGTCCAGCCGCTGACGAAGCTGACTACCTCTACCACCGTGCACCGTGCGGCTACCTCACGACCACGCCCGACGGCCGGATCCTGCGGTCCAACGAGACGCTGGCCCGCTGGTTGGGGTGGAGCACCGACGAGCTCGGGGCGATCAATTTCCGCCAGCTGCTGACCGTCGGCGGTCGGATGTTCCACGAGACCCACGTCGCGCCGATCCTGCGCATGCACGGCGAGGCGCGGGCGATCGCCATGGACCTACGTCGCCGAGACGGCTCCAAGCTGCCGGTGCTCCTCAACGCCACCATGGACCGGCATGACGAGAGCGCCCCCGGAGACGTGCGGATCGCGATCTTCGACGCAACCGAGCGGCGTTCCTACGAGCGCGAGCTCCTCCGGGCCAAGGAGCGGGCCGAGGCGTCCGAGGAGCGGGCGAACGCGCTGGCTCGCACGCTCCAGCAGACCCTCATCCCTCCATCGCTGCCGTTGATCGACGGTCTGGACCTGGCCGCTGCCTACCGCCCCGCGGGCGACGGCTCGGAGGTCGGCGGTGACTTCTACGACGTCTTCGACCTCGGCCACGACGAGTGGATCGCGGTGCTGGGGGACGTCTGTGGCAAGGGTGCCGAGGCCGCGGTCGTGACCGCCTTCGTGCGCTACACCGTGCGAGCGCTCGCGGTCGGGATGTCGCGCCCCAGCATCCTGATGGCTGAGCTCAACGAGCGACTGATCCACCACGACGGCGACCGGTTCTGCACCGTCGTGATCGCCCGCCTGCGACGCCGCGGCCGCGGGTGGGACGCCGAGGTCAGCGTCGGCGGCCACCCGGCGCCGCTGCTGCTCAGCGGTGACGACCGCGCCCGACAGCTCGACGCGTTCGGCCCGGTCGTCGGCGTGATCGACGCCGTCGACTATCACGACCATGTCGTGCATCTCGGGCCCGGAGACGCGCTCGTGCTCTACACCGACGGAGTCACCGAGGCGTCGGGGCCCGAGGGTTTCTTCGGTGAGCGACGACTCCTCGAGGTCGTGGACGCCGACGTGCGGACCGGCGCCGACGCGGTGGTCGACACCGTGCTCAGTGAGGTGCTGGCCTTCCAGCACGGGCACGCGCGCGACGACATCGCCGTGCTGGCCCTCGCCGTCCCCTAGCGCCACGGTCGCCGCACGACCGAGTCGAGCGGGCTCCACCCCTTAATCTGGCGCTCATGACTCCTGTGGTCGGGCGCGCGGCCCTGCTGGCTCGAGTCGCTGCGCTGCTCGAGCGGGGCGACTCGGTGGCGCTGTGCGGACCGACGGGAGTCGGCAAGAGCGCGCTGCTCGAGGTGTTGGACGCCGAAGCGCGGAGCAACCACGGCGCGGTGGTGCTTCGCTGCAACGGCGCGGCCGAGGAGATCTGCTGTAATTCTAACCGAGGTGGGTCTTGGACGGCCAAGGGGCACTCCGCTTCTGGTATCCTATGATTTTGGTCAGATAACAGCGCAACAGCAGGTCAG
>NZ_JAXMNS010000152.1:0-8011 GCF_034670285.1 Nocardioides sp.
GGGGAACTATACGGACCACGTGCACGCTGGACGAAACCGGCATCACCCAATCCCTTACGTGACAGTCCACTGACAGTTTAGGGTTCGAGCCATGGACAGTCGTGTGGCAGGTGCCCAGCCCAGCTTCGTCGAGTACGCCGTCGCGCCCGAGGGCGCACCGAACGTCGTGATGGTCGTGCTGGACGACGTCGGCTTCGCGCAGCTCGGGTGCTTCGGCGCCACGATCAAGACCCCGAACATCGACCGCCTCGCCCAGCAGGGACTGCGCTACAACCGCTTCCACGTCACGTCGGTCTGCTCCTCGACCCGCGCCGCGCTCCACACCGGCCGCAACCACCACGCCGTGGGCATGGGCGTGACCGAGGAGGCCGCCCTCGGCTTCCCGGGCTACAACGGCCGCATCCCCAAGTCGGCCGCGATGCTCGCTCGCGTGCTGCGCGACGGCGGCTACAACACGATGTCGGTCGGCAAGTGGCACATGACGCCCAAGACCGACTACTCCTCCGCCGGCCCCTTCCACCAGTGGCCGCTGGGTGTCGGGTTCGAGCGCTTCTACGGGTTCCTCGGCGCGGAGACGAGCCAGTGGGCTCCCGAGCTGGTGCGCGACAACACCCAGGTCGACCCGCCCCGGACCCCCGAGGAGGGCTACCACCTCACCGAGGACCTCGTCGACGAGTCGATCCGGATGATCCAGGACCAGCAGCAGGCCGAGGCCCGCAAGCCGTTCTTCCTCCACCTCGCCACCGGCGCCGCGCACGCTCCGCACCAGGTCACCGAGGAGTGGGTCGAGCCCTACTACGGCAAGTTCGATGACGGCTGGGAGGCGTGGCGCGAGGAAGTCTTCGCCAACCAGGTCGCCGCGGGCGTCGTACCCGCCGACACGATCCTCACCGAGCGCCCGCACTGGGTGCCGGAGTGGTCGAGCATCCCGGCCGAGCAGCGACGCCTCTTCGCCCGCTACATGGAGGTCTACGCCGGCTTCGTCACCCACACCGACCACCACCTCGGCCGGCTCTTCGACTACCTCGAGCAGCGCGGCATCGCCGACGACACCATCGTGATGGTGCTCTCCGACAACGGCGCCAGCGCCGAGGGCGGCGTCACCGGCACCCTCAACGAGGCCGCCGGTTGGCTCGGGCACCAGGAGGACGTCGAGGCCTCGATCGAGCGCATCGACGAGATCGGTGGCCACGACGCCTACAACCACTACCCCTTCGGCTGGGCCTGGGCCGGCAACACTCCCCTGCGTCTGTGGAAGCGGCACGCCTGGCTCGGCGGGGTCCGTACGCCGCTCGTGCTGGGCTGGGGTGCGAAGGTCACCGACCCCGGCGCCGTACGCGGCCAGTTCTGCCACGCCGTCGACCTCTTCTCCACCATCCTGGACGCCGCCGGCATCGCCGTCCCCGACGCCGTGGACGGCGTCGTCCAGCAACCCGTCGACGGCGTCTCGTTGCTCCCCAGCATCACCGAGCCCGCCGCGCCCGAGCACCGCCCACTCCAGTACTTCGAGATGATGGGCAGCCGCGCGATCTACGCCGACGGCTGGAAGGCCACCACCGACCACGTGCCCAACCAGTTCGGGGAGCGCGAGACCCTCACCGGCAGCTTCGACTTCGACACCGACCGCTGGTCGCTCTTCCGTCTCGCCGACGACTTCTCCGAGGCCGTCGACGTCGCCGACGACCACCCCGGCGTCGTCAAGCGGCTCGAGGAGCTCTGGTGGGCCGAGGCCGGACGCAACCAAGTCCTGCCGCTCTTCGAGTTCCCCGCCTCGATGGCCCACATGCACCCCGGCGCCTACCCACAGCCCGCCGCGGCGACGTACACCCCCGGCGGCGGGCCCATCCAGGAGAGCCAGCTGCCCTCGACCCTCGGCGGCTTCGACCTGACCGCCGACATCGTCGTGCCCGACGGCGGCGCCGACGGGATCATCGCTGCGATCGGCGACGCCCACGGGGGCTGGGGCTGCTACCTGCTCGAGGGCCGCCTCGTGGCCGCGTTCGCCATGCTCGACGGCCTCGTTCGCGTCGCCTGCGAACAGCCGGTCTCCCCCGGCGCCCACCAGGTCTCGGTGCAGTACGTCGGCGGGCTCGAGCCGCACGCCCGACTGCTCGTGGACGGCGTCGAGGGCGGCCGGGCGCCCCTGTCCGGGCTGTTCTTCTTCCCGAACCTCTCGACCGCCGCGACCGGCATGTTCATCGGTCGCGACCGCGGCCTGCCCCTGTGCCACGACTACACGCCGCCGTTCACCTTCACCGGCGAGCTCACCCGGGTGACGATCACCAGCGGCAGTCCCGGCGCCCAGGCCGACAACGAGACGCTGATCCGCGCAGCGCTCGCCTCCGACTGATGCGGCGCCGATGACCGGACTCCGCGAGCAGCACAAGCGCACCACCCGACGCGCCCTCGAGGACGCCGCCCTGCGGCTCTTCGCTCGCGACGGCTACGAATCCACCTCGGCGGGCGCCATCGCCGCCGAGGCGGGAGTCACCGAGCGCACGTTCTTCCGCTACTTCGCCACCAAGGACGGGGTCCTCACTCCCGACCGGGAGGAGCGTCAGGCCCGGCTGCACGAGGAGGTCGCCCGCGCCGCCGAGCCGGGTCGTACGACGATGCAGGTCGCCGCGACCGCCCTGGTGGCGATCGCCCCGGAGTACGAGGCCGAGCGCGCCACCATGCTGCTGCGACGCCGGGCCGCCACGACCTCGCCCGTCCTCCGCGGTCGCCTGTACGACGTCGTCCACACCTGGCAGCGCACGCTCGCGACCGCGCTGGCCGACGCCGGCTTCGCCGTCCTCGAGTCCGACGTGACCGCCGAGGCGGCGACCGCCCTGTGGCAGGGGTCGATCACGCGCTGGCTCGACGCCGACGCCGACGAAACCGGGGCAGGCACTCTGGGCGAGCACCTCGTAGCGGCCTTCTCGGTCCTGAAGCTCGCGGAGTCCGCGGCGCCCTAGGCCGGCGGGGTGCTGCGCGAGAGTCGCGCCCAGACGCGCTTGCCGTCGCCGTCGTCATCCACGCCCCAGGCGTCGGCGAGGCTGGCGACGATCGTGAGACCTCGTCCCGAGACCCCTTGATCCGCCAGGTCGCCGTGAGCGACCGGTCGTGCCTCGAGGGGTGGCGTCGGAGGGGCGCCGTCGTCGGCCACCGCGACCGTCACCGCCTCGGGCTCCAGCAGCACCGACACCTCGAACTCGCGCCCCTCGCCGTGGCGGACCGCGTTGGTCGCGAGCTCGGTCACGCAGAGCGCGACATCCTCGACCACGGCCTCGTCGAGCGCCATCACGAGGTCGCGCACGAACTTCCGCACCTTCGGGACGCTCTCCGGCTCGGCCTCGAAGCGGGCCGCGCGCCGATCGACCTCCGAGGGCTGCGGACGCGGCCCCTTCAGCCGCACCGCCACCAGGGCGATGTCGTCCTCGCGCCGGCTCGGCGCCATCCGCTGGAGCAGCTGGTCGCAGAGATCCTCCACGCACGGCTCGCCCTCCGCGAGGTCAGTCAGCTCGCGGCACAGGCGTTCGAGTCCGGTGTCGAGGTCCTCGCCGCGTCGCTCCACCAGGCCGTCGGTGAAGAGCAGCACCGTGGCGCCCTCCTCGAGGACCACCTCGTGCTCGAGACGCTCGGCCTCGGCGTCCAGTCCGAGCAGGAGGTCGTAGTCCTGCCTCTCGAGCCCCTCGACCGACCCGTCGGCATGCAGCACGACCGGTTGCGGGTGCCCGGCGTTGGACCATCGCAGCCGCCGGAGTCCGCGGCGCCTCTCGTCCGGGGTCTGCTCGAGGCGCGCCACCACAGCGGTCGCGGTGGCCTCGATGTCGAGGGTGCGCAACGCGTGGTCGACGCCTCGCAGCACATCGCCGGGCCCGCCGCCGCTGAACACCGCCACCGCGCGCAGCAGCCCCCGCAGCTGGCCCATGGCAGCAGCTGCCGCGGTGTCGTGCCCGACGACGTCACCGATCACCAGCACCGGGTCTCCCTGGGTCTGGACGAACGCGTCGTACCAGTCACCGCCGACCTGCGCCGTCTCGGCGGCCGCCTCGTAGCGCACGGCGATCTCGAGCCCCTCGGGCTGCGGTGGCGGGGTCAGCAGGCTGCGCTGGAGGCCCTCGGCGAGCTCGCGCTGCTCAGCGAAGAGTCGGGCGTTGTCGAGCGCCAGTCCCGCGCCGGCGGCCACCTCGGCGAGAGTGTCGATGTCGTCGTCGCGGAAGGGTCCGCGCTCGGCGGAACGGAAGACCGTGAGCAGGCCGACCACCCGGTCGTGTCCCCGCAGCGGCACGACGGCCACATGACACGGCTCGAGGCGGTCGAGAAGCTCGTGCACCTCGGTGGAGTCGAAGACGTCACGCAGGGCCGATCCGGCGTCCTCGCCGACCAGCGGGCGGTCGGTCTCGAGAGCGACGGGGAGGAACGACACGTCGCACAGGTGATCCATCCGGATCTCGGCGAAGCGCTCGACCCACGGCTGCTGCTCAGGATCGCTGTGCCAGCCGCCGACGTCGCGCAACGTGGGCAGCCGCCCCTCCCGCTCGCGCTCGGTGACCAGGGTCGCCACGCACCAGTCGGCCATCTCGGGCACCACCAGCGAGCCGAGCCGACTCACGGCCTCCTCGAGGTCGAGGGTGCCGGAGAGCTGCTGGGTGACGAGCGCGACCAGGGCCCGGCGGCGCTCGTTGCGCTCGACCTGCTCGCGGCTGCGGTGCTGCTCGGTGACGTCGACGAAGTAGACGGCCAGGCCGTCGTCGCTGGGCCAGGCGCGCACCTCGTACCAGGCATTGCGCGTGCCGACGTAGCGAGCATCGAAGAACGCAGGACTCCCGGTGGCCACCGCGTTGCGGTACTCCTGCTCGAAGCGCGTGCCGAGCGTGCCGGGGAAGGCCTCCCACAGGACCTGCCCCGTGAGCGCGTCCCGATTGACGCTCATCATCCGCTCGGCCTCGAAGTTGAGGAAGGTGAAGCGCCACTCGTGGTCGAGCTGGATGAAGGCGGTGGGCATCGTCTCGAGCAAGCGAGCCACCCGGGCCTCGCCCTCGCGCACGGCCGTCGTGTCGTAGGCAGCCCCCAGCAGCCGGGCAGCGGCACCGTCCTCACCGGGGATCGCGCGACCGCGGGCGCCGATCCAGCGTTGCCCGCCGTCCGGGAGGGAGATGCGGTACTCCGCGGCGTAGTCGCCGCACGTCGACATCGCAAGCTCGATGGCCGCCATCACCCGAGGCAGGTCATCGGGATGGACGACGTCGTAGAACATCTCGATCCGACCGGAGAAGTCTGCGTGCGCGAACCCGAAGAGCGACAGCAGCCGGTCGTCCCAACGCATGTCACCGGTGCGGACGTCCCAGTCGAACACCCCGACCCCGGCCGAGTCCGCGGCCAGGCGCCAGGTGAGCTGACTGTCCTCGAAGTCGCTGCTCAACGCGGCCAGCTCGAGCTCGGCCGCGACCGAGACCGCGAGTCGGCGCAAGGTCCTGATGTCGACCTCGGACCACTCACGCGGCGACGGACCGTGCACGCAGATCGTTCCGACCGCGAGCCCGTCGCCGGCGAGCAACGGCACCCCGAGGTAGGTGCCGATGATCCCGGCACCTACTGGACTCAGGTGCCGCGCCCGGTCGTCGTCGCGGGCGTCGACGATCGCGAGGGGCTCGCCGAGCTGCACCGTCACCCCGCACAGCGAGTCCTCGGCCGGATTGGCGTGCGCCACCCGGGCGTCCTCGCCGAACTCTCCGATCACCAGCTCGAGGTCGGTGACCAGAGCGATGTGCGCCGCAGGCATGTCGAGCAGGGTGGCGGCGAGCTCGCACAACCGGTCGAGCGAGGAGCCGTGCGGCGTCGTGGCTGCCAGACGGGCCGCGGCGTCGACCCGGGTGCGGCGGCCGCCCGGAGGGGTGGCGGCTTCAGGTGTCACCACGCCCCCCGATCACGGCTCGTTCCATGGCTGGGCGCGATCGGCCCCGCGCGCAGATCCTACGACCTCGCCACAGCGCCGGGCCCCAGTCCTGCGCGACCTCAGGTCGTCGGCCGTGCGACGGCCCGTGGGCGCAGCGGTTCGGCGATGTCCTGGATCCGTCGGGTGGCGAGCTCGATCATCAGCTGCGCGGCCGGCGAGAGCACCGCGCCCGAGCGGTGGACGATCGCGAAGGTGTCCCACTGACGTGGGCGCAGCTGCACCCAGCCCGCGTTCGGGGCCAGGCGCGGCAGCAGCTGCTCGGCTGCCCCCTTGGGGATGACGGAGTCGGCCAGGCCCAGCCCAACGAGCTCGACCGCGGTCTCGATGTCCTCGACCTCGATCCGGGTCTGCGGGTTGCGCCCGGTCTCGTGGAGCATCTGGCGCAGGGTGTTGCGGGTGGCATCGACCTCGCTGTACGTCGTCTCCGACAGCACCAGGGTCGCCAGGGCGAGGCGGTGCGCCGTGACCGGCAGCTCGAGGCGCGCAGGGTCGGCGCTGATGTAGACCAGCTCCTCCCGCGCGACCGGCGTGACGGTCATCCCCTCGGACGACACCGTCGAGACCGCGAGCATGGCCGCCTCGAGGCGACCGCGACGCAGCTCGTCGGCCACCTCGGTCGAGTTCTGCCCGACCAGCTCGACCCGCACCCCCGGGTAGCGCGCCAGCACATCGGCGATCAGGCCGGCGCCGGCATACAACCGGGCGATGCCGAACATCCCGAACCGGATCGTGCCGGTCTCGAACGACTTCACCGCCTGCACGGCCTGACGGGCGGCATCGACCGAGGCGAGCACCTGCTCGGCGTACGGACGGAGCGTGTCGGCGACGGTGGTGGGGACGACGCCGCGCCCCACGCGGCGGAACAGCTGGACGCCCAGGGTCTTCTCCAGCGCGCGGATCTGCTCCGAGACCGAGGGTTGCGCGTAGCCGAGCTCCTCGGCGGCCCGCGTGAGGGAGCCGTACTCGTAGGTCGCGAGGAAGCAGGTGAGCTGGTGGAGTGAGAGCACGGTCACATAAAACCATAGGTTCGGCCTATGTCTCGACCAGGAAGGAGAGGATACCCCTATGCCTTTCAGCACGTCAGAATAGGAGCATGTTCACTCACACCTGCACCTCGTGCACCCGCCGCCAGCTCATCTTCCCCACCCAGAACACCTCGGTCACCGGAGTCGAGAACGACATGACCGTCGCCTTCACCTGCTGGTGCGGAAGCACCCAGAGCGTCCACACCGACAACCTCTTCACGATCGGCCGTCAGACCCGAGAGACCGTCGCTGCCTGATCGCTCCCCCGAGTCGGCTCCCACAGCCTTCTCACAGACCCCCCGCATGAACAGCAGTCTGCTGAACTAGGGCCATGTCGCACGCACACGAGCGCGAGGTCGCCGACGCAGCCCAGCTGCTCGAACGGGCCCTGATCGAGGTAAAGAAGGTCGTCGTCGGCCAGGACGCCATGGTCGAGCGGATGCTCGTCGGGCTCCTCGCCCGCGGACACCTCCTTCTCGAAGGGGTCCCGGGAGTCGCCAAGACCCTCGCGGTGCGAACTCTCGCCGACGTCGTCGGCGGCAGCTTCTCGCGGCTTCAGTTCACCCCGGACCTGATGCCGGGTGACATCACCGGCACCCGCGTGTGGCGCGCCAGCACCGAGACCTTCGACGTCGAGCGCGGTCCGATCTTCGCCAACCTCGTGCTGGCCGACGAGATCAACCGCGCTCCGGCCAAGGTGCAGTCAGCCCTGCTCGAGGCGATGGCCGAGAAGCAGGTCTCGATCGCCGGCACCAGTCATCCCCTCCCGGACCCGTTCCTCGTGCTCGCCACGCAGAACCCAGTGGAGTCCGAGGGCGTCTACCGGCTCCCCGAGGCGCAGCGCGACCGCTTCCTGCTGAAGGTCGACGTCCCCTACCCCACGGGGCAGGAGGAGTTCACGATCCTGCACCGGATGTCGGTCGATCCGCCCCGCGCCGAGCAGGTCTTCGAGCCCGCCGACGTGCTGCGGCTCCAGAAGGTCGCCGACAGCCTGTTCGTGCACCACTCCGTCGCTTCCTACCTCGTCAACCTCACCGTGGCGACC
>NZ_JAXMNS010000153.1:0-7952 GCF_034670285.1 Nocardioides sp.
GTACGTCGGCGGCCTGTCGCTCAAGCAGATTCTCAAGCAGCGGATGCGCGACAACGGCGGGGCCTACGACCCGCTGCCGATCGACCAGGCACTGGCCTACCTGATCGAGGTCCTGCCCGCCTTCCAGTACCTCCACGACCTCGGGCTGGTCTACTGCGACTTCAAGCCCGACAACATGATCCAGGTCGGCGACGCGATGAAGCTGATCGACCTCGGCGGCGTGCGCCGGATCGACGACCTCGAGTCGGCGATCTACGGCACCGTCGGCTACCAGGCCCCGGAGGTGGCGCAGGTCGGTCCGAGCGTCGCCTCTGACATCTACACGATCGGCCGCACGCTGCTCGTGCTGTGCATGGAGTTCCGCGGCTACCAGGGCACCTATCTCCACAGCCTGCCGCCGGTGGAGGCGACACCGCTGTTCGCCGAGAACGACTCGCTCTACTGGCTCATCGCCAAGTGCTGCGAGCCCGACCCGGCCGACCGCTTCGCCTCCGTCGACGAGCTGCGCACCCAGATGCTCGGGGTGCTGCGCGAGGAGATCGGGGAGCGCACCATCGGCACGTCGGCCACCTCGGTGGCCTCGCTGCTCTTCGAGTCACCGGCGACGTCGCGCTCGGTGCTCGAGTGGTCGCAGCTGCCGACGCTGCGTGCCGACTCCACCGATCCCCAGCACGCCTGGTTGGCCGGTGTGGGCACCGACGACCCCGCCGAGCGGCTCACGCTCCTCGTGAGCGACGCCCCCGAGCAGTCACCCGAGGTGCGCATCGCCCGGGCCTACGCCGCCCTCGAGCTCGGTGACGTGCCGGGCGCCCGTGCGGTGGCCGCCGAGATGCTGGCTGAGGACCCTTGGGAGTGGCGCGCGCTGTGGCTCGACGGGCTGGCCGCGATGCAGAGCCGCGACTTCAAGGACGCCATGGCCTCGTTCAACGCCGTCTACCAGCAGGTGCCCGGCGAGCTCGCCCCCAAGCTCGCCCTCGGCGTGGCCTGTGAGCGTGGCGGCCTGCCCGAGGTGGCCGAGCGGCTCTAGGTCACCTGCGCGTCCACCGACGCGGCCTACATCGCCGCCGCGGCGTTCGGGGTGGCCCGCATCCGCGCGGAGCGACGCGACGCCCCGGGCGCGGTCGAGGCGCTCGACTGGGTGCCGCGCACCAGCCGCGGCTACCCCGAGAGCCGTCAGCTGCGGGCGGAGGTGCTTCTCGGCCAGGGCTCCTCCGACCTCGCGGTCCTCGACCAGGCGATGCGCTCGATCGAGTCGGCGTCCATGGACACCACGACCCAGGGTCGCTACACCGTGCGCATCCTCGAGCAGGGGTTGGCGATCGTCACGGCGGGAGGCGGCGCGCGGGGTGTGCACATCGGCTCCTACGAGGCCGACGAGGCGAGCCTGCGCGCGGGGATCGAGCGCGGCTACCGTCTGCTCGCCCGTGACGCCCAGGCCCTTCCCGAGCGCATCGAGCTCGTCAACCGCGCCAACGCCGTCCGCACCTGGAGCCTCACGTGACGTGTCCGTCCTGCCACGAACCCCTCACCGCCGGGGCGGCCTTCTGCGAGGCGTGCGGGGCCCCGGTGACGGCGCAGTCGGTCGATGGGCCCGGCGGGGCCGGTGGGACAACGACCCCGGACGTCGCCGGCGAGGCCTCGCCCTTCGAGGACCTCGGGAGCGGGCCGATCAGCGCGCCCACCCGGCGTGGTCCCGGCGCCGAGCGGTCGTCAGGGGCGGCTCCCGCTCCGCGACCCTGCTTGGCGTGCGGTGAAGCGGTCGACGACGACGGCTACTGCACGTCCTGCGGCACCAAGCAGCCCAGCGAGCGCGACCACTTCCGCGAGACCCCGGCCTCGTGGGTGGCGGGCGTCTGCGACCGCGGCCTGGTCCACGTCTCCAACGAGGACGCCATGGCGCTCCTGGCCGACGAGCCCGCCGGGTCCCGCGCGGTGCTCGTCGTCCTCGACGGCGTTTCGAGCTCGACCGGCTCCGACGTCGCCTCGCTCGCCGGTGCCCGGGCCGCTCGCGACACCCTGCTGACGCCGCTCCCGCGGGGGATGGGAACCGAGCAGGGCCGCACGGCCGCGGTGACCGCGGCGTTCGCCCACACCATCGAGGCGACCAACGCAGCGATCGTGGAGACCACCGACGCCGACTCGCCCAACCCGGCCTCGGCGACCTTCTCGGTCGCTGTCGTGGAGGGTGCTCGGCTCAGCGTCGCCAACATCGGCGACTCCCGCGTCTACTGGGTGCCCGACGACGGGGAGGCCGTGCAGGTCACCGTCGACGACTCCGCGGCCCAGCAGCTGATGGAGGCCGGGATGGACCGCGAGGCGGCCGAGAACGGCCCCCACGGCCATGCGATCACGCGGTGGCTCGGCCGCGACGCGCCCGACCTGAGTCCGCGGGTGGCCGAGGTCGACCTCGTCGGCACGGGTTGGGTGCTCAACTGCTCCGACGGGTTGTGGAACTACGTCTCGGAGCCCGCAGCGATCACCGAGCAGCTGCGCGCCTGCGTCACCGCCGGTGCCGACGCACCGCTCGACCTGGCCCTTGCGCTGACGGCCTACGCCAACGCTCGCGGGGGGCGCGACAACATCACCGTCACGCTGGCCCGGATCGCAGGGCACAATCGCGACCAGACGAACCAGATCTCCTGAGAGGCAGAGGCATGGCCGAGTTCACCGCAAGCGTCTTCCAGAACGAGTTCCTCCCCGACGGAGGCACCGACGTCAACGCGATCGTCACGATCAGCTGCGCCGGGGCCGGCACGGCCGGTCAGACCGGCGGGGGAGCAGCGGGCGAGATCATCATCGTCGACACCTCCGGGTCGATGGGTCCGCTCACCATGGCCGCGGCCAAGCAGGCCGCCACCGCCGCGCTCAACGAGATCGTCGACGGCACCTGGTTCGCCGTCATCGCCGGCTCCGACCGGGCGATGCTCGCCTACCCCGCGGTGGCCTCGGGCCCCGGCATGGTGCGGATGGATGCCCAGACCCGGTCGCAGGCCCAGCAGGCCGTGAGCCGGTTCGTGGGCAGCGGAGGCACAGCCATCTCGACGTGGCTCGACCTCGCCGGTCAGCTCTTCGGCTCGGTGCCGCAGGTGACCCAGCGTCACGCCATCCTGCTCACCGACGGTGAGAACCGCGAGCGCGACGACACCTTCCAGGCAGCGATCGACCGGGCCACCGGCTACTTCCAGTGCGACTGCCGTGGGGCCGGCACCGACTGGCAGGTCGCCCAGATCCGGCGGATCTCCCAGGCGCTGCTCGGCACGGTCGACATCATCCCCGAGCCTGCCCAGATGGAGACCCAGTTCCGCGAGATGATGCGCACCTCCATGTCGCGCGGGGTCGCCGAGGCCCAGCTGCGCGTCTGGTCGCCGCAGGGCGCCCAGGTGCTCTTCGTCCGCCAGGTCTCGCCGACCGTCGAGGACCTCACCGATCGACGCGTCGGCCTCAACCCGATGACCGGCGGATACCCCACCGGGGCGTGGGCCGACGAGTCGCGCGACTACCACGTCGCCGTCCGCGTGGCGGCCAAGGCGATAGGCCAGGAGCAGCTGGCCGCGCGGGTGATGCTGGCCGTCGGTGACGACGTCCTGGCCCAGGCGCTGGTCAAGGCGACCTGGTCGGGCAACTCCGAGCTGACCGCCAAGATCGACCAGCAGGTCGCCCACTACACGGGTCAGACCGAGCTCGCGGCGATGATCCAGGAGGGTCTGGCCGCCAAGGCGTCCGGCGACGAGGCCACCGCGACCACCAAGCTCGGACGCGCGGTGCAGCTCGCCGCCGAGACGGGCAACGACGAGGCGACCTCCAAGCTGAAGAAGGTCGTCGACGTGACCGACGAGAAGGAAGGCACCGTGCGTCTCAAGGCCGCGATCGACAAGGCCGACGAGATGGCGCTCGACACCGCCTCCACCAAGACCACCCGGATCAAGAAGTAGGGGACTGATCGGCGATGAGGTGCTCTGCCGGCCACGAGACCACGGCCACCGACTACTGCGACACCTGCGGGCTCGCGATCGACGCGACCGCGCAGGAGGCTGCAGTGCCTGCCGAGGTGTCGGTCGACGTGCCCGACCCGGCACCTGCTGCCACCACCTGTCCGCACTGCTCGATCGCCACACCGCCCAACGCGCTGTTCTGCGAGAACTGCGGCTACGACTTCACCACCGGGTCGCTGCCGCGCCCCGTCGAGCCGCCCGCCCCGGCCGCGGCGTCGTCCTCGCTCGACCTCAACCCGTCACCGGCACCGGACGACGCCTGGGTGGCGGAGATCTGGATCGACCCCGACTGGTATGCCGACCAGCAGAGCACCGATCCGCTGCCCTCACCGGGCCTGCCCGCCGTGGTGGCCCTGCGGCACACCTCGGTGCTCATCGGGCGCTCGTCACGCAGCCGCAACATCGACCCCGGCCTCGAGCTCGACTCCGACTCAGGAGTGAGTCGTCGCCACGCCCAGCTCACGACTGACGGCTCGCGCTGGTTCGTCGAGGACCTCGGCTCGTCGAACGGCACCTACGTCGGAGGCGGCCTCGGCACCCTGCCCACCACCCCGATCCCGGTCGGGGTGAAGACCGAGATCGCCGGCGACGACCGCCTCTACCTCGGCGCCTGGACCCGCATCGTCCTCCGCAAGGCCGAGCCCGGCGAGGTCCCCACGTAGGGGGTCGGTCATCGAGTAGCCGGGACGAGCGGAGCGAGGCGCCGGCGTATCGAGATGCGGTGACGCACCCACCCACCCCCTCCACCGGGGGTTGGTCATCGAGTAGCCGGGACGAGCGGAGCGAGGCGCCGGCGTATCGAGATGTGGTGACGGGCCCACGGCCGTCCCCACCACCGGGTGGTACGTCACCGCGTTTCGACTCGCGGTCCCGACCTCGTTCCTCGGTCGGGCGCTCGCTCAACGTGCGCGGCTCACGCGCGTGGCTCCTTCGTCGCCCCGCGCTACCGCTTCGTCGCGATGAGGGTGGAGGCGTCGGGGGCGACCATCACCTCGACGGTGGTGAAGCGCTCGTCGGTCAGCCACTGCTCGCGCAGCACATCGACGCGGCCGTGGGCGATGGGCGGCCAGCTCTCGCACGGGGTGAAGTCGTCGAGCACGACGATGCCGCCGTCCTCGACGAGGTCGGCGATCGCGTCGACGCCCACCTCGCCGGGCTGGCCGGAATCGAGGAACAGCAACGAGAAGGGGCCCTTGTCGAGCAGGGTCGACCAGTTGGCGGTGAGGACCTCGACGAGCGGGTCGTCGTCGAAGATCTCGGTGGCCGCGCGAGCGAGCTTGGGATTGAGCTCAGCGGTCACGATCGTGGCCTTCTCGCCGCGCACGCCGGAGCGCAGCCAAGCCGTGCCGACGCCGCAGCCGGTGCCGAACTCGGCCATCGTGCCGTCGCGGGTGGCGGCGAGCATGGCGAGGAGCCGGCCGGTCTCGTTGCGGCAGAACGACACGTAGCCGGCACGGCGCGAGACGGCGAAGGCGCGTTCGACGATCGCCGGCAGATCGGGGGAGGCGCTCATGGGACGAGTCTTTCCCTGCATCTCCTATCGCGAGACATCGATCTCACGATGTGAACAGTTTCGCGAAGTCGGTGGCCGCCGACGAGCGCCGGTCGTAGTCTCGAGAAATCATGCGGAGCGTACTCGTACTTATTGAGCGCCGCGACGAGGCCCAGCAGACCTGATCTGCTCGTGAGGCCCCCTCGTCGCGGTGTCAGTCCCGCGTTCCCGGGCTCTTCGGCTCTCACACCTCGTATCTCCTCCATGTCTCTCATGGCATGTCTGTAGATGTCTCCGCGGCGGCACACCAGCAGCACGTGCGCGATCCGCATCCCTGACGGTCCAGCTGCCGACGCGTGATCCGCGTCCGGCCTGTCCCACCGCGGGGTCATCTCCGGGTATGGCACGAGCCGACCGGACCGTGAAGGACCGACAGCGACAGTGATCGCAGCTAGGAGCACCGACATGTACGACCTGTATCCCGAGTGGGGTCCCGCCAAGCACCGCACCGACGAGCCGACGATGGCTGGCAGCACCCGCAGCAGCACGCGCGCCGTGCAGACGTCCCTCGACCTGCGAGACAACGGCGGCCAGCGCCCGGACGACAACTAACGTTCTCCCGTGACCGACGCCGCTACCCAGACCTCACCTGACATGACTTCCTCTTCCGCCACGACCATCCAGCTCGCCGTCATCCCCGGCGACGGGATCGGCCAGGAGGTGACTGCCGAAGCCCTCAAGGTGCTCGAGGCCGTCGCCCCCGACGGGGTGAGCTTTGAGCAGACCCGCTACGACCTCGGCGCGGAGCGTTATCTCGCGACCGGCGAGGTGCTCCCTGACTCGGTGCTCTCCGAGATCCGCGGGCACGACGCGATCCTGCTCGGTGCGGTGGGCGGCAAGCCGAACGACCCGAACCTGCCTCCGGGGATCCTGGAGCGCGGCCTGCTGCTGCGGCTGCGGTTCGAGCTCGACCACTACGTGAACCTCCGTCCGTCCCGGATCTTCCCCGGGGCCACCTCACCGCTCGCGAACCCGGGCGAGGTCGACTTCGTCGTCGTCCGCGAGGGCACCGAGGGCCCCTACACGGGCAACGGCGGCGCGCTACGGGTCGGAACCCCTCACGAGATCGCCACCGAGGTCTCGGTCAACACCGCCTTCGGTGTGGAGCGCGTCGTCCGCGACGCCTTCGCCCGGGCGCAGCGCCGCCCCCGTCAGCTGTTGACGCTGGTCCACAAGACCAACGTGCTCGTCAACGCCGGCTCGGTGTGGTGGCGCATCACCCAGGAGGTCGCCGCGGAGTTCCCCGAGGTGACCGTCGACTACATGCACATCGACGCAGCGATGATCCACATGACGGTCAACCCGTCTCGCTTCGACGTCATCGTCACCGACAACCTCTTCGGCGACATCATCACCGACCTGGCCGGCGCCATCAGCGGCGGCATCGGGCTGGCCGCGTCCGGCAACATCAACCCGGACCGCACCGCCCCCTCCATGTTCGAGCCTGTCCACGGCTCGGCGCCCGACATCGCCGGGCAGCTCAAGGCCGACCCGACGGCAGCGATCCTGTCGGTGGCCCTGCTGCTCGACCACCTCGGACACCCCGACTCGGCTGCGGCCGTCGAGGCAGCGGCCATCGCCGACCTCGCCGGACGCACCCCCGGTGCCACCCGCTCGACCCCCGAGATCGGCGACGCCATCGCGTCGCGAGTAGGCGGCTGAGCGCCCGCACCCAGTACCTCCGACGGCCGGGCCACGCGCAAGCGTGACCCGGCCGTCGCACATTTCCTAGGAAGTCCAATAACGTGACCCCCATGCAGATCAGCACCACGCTCTCGACCACGCCCACCTCGGACGACCGCCTGGCCGAGATCCTGGCCAACCCCGGCTTCGGCACGCACTTCACCGATCACATGTTCACGGTGGAGTGGACGCCGGAGGACGGCTGGCACGGCGCGCGCATCGAGCCCTACGGTCCGTTGACGCTCGACCCGGCGACCGCCGTCCTGCACTACGCCCAGGAGACCTTCGAGGGGATGAAGGCCTACCGCCACCCCGACGGGTCGGTCTGGTCGTTCCGCCCCGACCAGAACGGCGCGCGCATGGAGCGCTCGAGCCAGCGGCTGGCGTTCCCCGAGCTGCCGGTCGACGACTTCGTCGCTGCGGTCGACGCGCTGGTGAAGGTCGACGAGCGGTGGGTACCTGACGCCAGCACGGGGGAGAAGTCGCTCTACATCCGTCCGTTCATGATCGCCACCGAGACTTTCCTCGGGGTGCGTCCCTCTCAGCACGTGACCTTCATGGTCATCGCGAGCCCGGCCGGCGCCTACTTCAAGGGCGGCGTGAAGCCGGTGCGGCTCTGGCTGACCGAGGAGTACACCCGCGCCGGACGGGGCGGCATGGGCGCTGCCAAGACGGGCGGCAACTACGCCAGCTCGTTGGTCGCCCAGCAGGAGGCGCTCGGCCAC